>JBLIES010000006.1:0-41432 GCA_047633135.1 Roseivirga sp. | reverse complement strand
TTTGGTAGAATTCGCCCACTACACACCAATGCGATCATTTTCGCATTTGTGGGTAATGCCATGTTTGCAGGGGTTTATTACTCCATGCAGCGATTGCTCAAAACAAGAATGTTTAGCGATTTTTTGAGCTATTTACACTTTTGGGGCTGGCAACTGATTATTCTGGCTGCGGCAATCACACTTCCTTTAGGACTGACCACCTCGAAGGAATACGCAGAACTTGAATGGCCAATTGATATCGCTATTACCATCATTTGGGTGGTTTTTGGAATCAATATGATTGGCACTATCATCAAAAGGCGCGAACGACATATGTATGTTGCCATTTGGTTCTACATCGCCACATTCGTTACCGTTGCAGTGCTTCATTTGGTAAATTCATTTGAAATTCCAGTGACCATGTTTAAGAGTTATTCTTGGTACGCAGGGGTTCAAGATGCACTAGTGCAATGGTGGTATGGTCACAATGCAGTGGCCTTTTTCTTGACTACCCCTTTCTTAGGAATCATGTATTATTTTCTGCCCAAGGCAGCCAATCGGCCGGTGTATTCCTACAAACTTTCGATTATTCACTTTTGGTCTTTGATTTTTATTTATATCTGGGCAGGACCGCACCATTTGCTTTACACTTCTTTGCCTAACTGGGCACAATCTTTAGGGACAGTATTTTCTATCATGCTTATTGCGCCATCATGGGGCGGTATGCTCAATGGGCTTTTAACATTACGTGGGGCTTGGGATAGAGTAAGAGAGGATCCTATTCTGAAATTCATGGTTGTGGCGGTTACCGCCTACGGTATGTCAACCTTAGAAGGCCCACTGCTTTCCATTAAAAGTGTAAATGCCATTGCTCACTATACTGATTGGATTATAGCCCATGTACACGTTGGTGGATTAGGTTGGAATGGCTTCTTGATCTTTGGTATGCTCTATTGGATCATCCCAAGAATGTGGGATACCAAGCTTTATTCTACCAAACTGGCTAACGTCCACTTCTGGATAGGCACCTTAGGCATCATTGTTTATGCTTTGCCGATGTACACTGCGGGTGTAGTGCAAAGCTTAATGTGGAAGAACTTCAATGCCGAAGGCTTTTTAGAATACCCTAACTTCTTAGAAACAGTGACCCAAATCGTGCCATTGTATGCAATGCGTGCAGTAGGTGGTTTGCTCTATTTTTCTGGTGCGGTGATGATGAGTTACAATTTGATTAAAACTGCGAAGCAAGGCGTTTTTGTGCCTGGCGAAGCGGCAGAAGCTCCAGCTTTAGAGAAAAAGAAAATTGTCGGAGGCCATTGGCACAGTGTTTTGGAAAGAAAGCCAGTCATTTTCACTGGATTAGTTTTGGTAGCTATTTTAATTGGAGGTGTCATCGAAATGGTGCCCACCTTCTTGATCGAGTCTAATATTCCAACCATCGCAAGTGTGAAACCTTATACACCACTTGAATTGCATGGTAGAGATATCTATATCCGAGAAGGTTGTAATAACTGTCACTCGCAAATGGTTCGTCCATTCAGGTCTGAGACCGAGCGTTATGGCGAATACTCTAAAGCAGGTGAGTTTGTCTATGATCACCCATTCCTTTGGGGATCGAAACGAACTGGGCCAGATTTACACAGAGTGGGGGCTAAGTACAATAATGTTTGGCATTTCAATCATATGTATGACCCTAACTCCACCTCGCCAGGGTCGATTATGCCTCCATATCCATGGTTATTTACACAGGGTATAGATACAGAGCTTACTGCGGGTAAAATCAACGCTTTAAGAACAGTAGGCGTGCCATACGCAGAAGGTTATGAAGATATAGCAAATCAAGATCTGAAAGCGCAGGCACAAGAAATTGTCAAAGATTTGAAAGCAAGTGATGTTGAGGTTTCCGAAGGTGCTGAAATTGTAGCATTGATAGCCTATCTGCAACGCTTAGGCACGGATATTAAAGTTCAACCAACAGCCCAAAACCAATAAACCATGTTCAAACACTATTTCGAAAAAATACATAATGTGGAGGTTTGGCCTATTATTTCGCTGTCTATCTTCTTTATCTTCTTTGTCGGACTCATCATTTATGTGGTAAGAATGAAAAAAGAATACTCAGAAGAAATGGCCGATATGCCGCTGTCTGACAGTATTAAAACAAAACCTGATTTTCAACCTGAAAACTTATAGCATCATGGAATGGATCAAATCATTATCTAAAAAAATAAAGGGTAAGGCTCTGATCTTAGTCTTGACTTTTTTTGCAACTCCTATGGCTGCGCAAACAACTAATTCAGGGGTTTCTCAGGAAGTAGTTTTCTATACCATGGTTGGCTTGGTGTTGATAGTCGCATTGTTAGTGCTCATTATAGCCATTTATTTACTTCAGATTTTAAAGGCTGTTTTACAAAAGGAGATGTCTCCAGAGGCGCTTGCTAAAATAGAGGCAGCGCCAAGCTGGTGGGCTAAAACATGGGATAAGTGGAATGACTTAAGGCCTATGGAGGAAGAGGAAAATATTATGCTCGATCATAATTATGATGGAATCAAAGAGCTAGATAATCACCTTCCACCATGGTGGAAAGCCCTTTTCTATGGTTCAATAGTTTATGCAGTCGTCTATTTGCTCATATTCCATGTATTTAAAACTGCACCACTGCAAGAAGAGAAATACGAGATGGAAATGGCAGCAGCAGCAGCCATAAGAGTCAATCAGACCGCTACTGTTATTGTTGATTTTGACGAAAACGATGTCACGTTTAATGATGATGGCGCTGCATTAATAGCAGGGAAGGATTTTTTTGAGTCGCAATGCGCTATTTGCCATAAAGCTGATGGTGGAGGTTTGGCAGGGCCAAATCTTACAGATGAATATTGGAAACATGGCGGCAGTATGACCGATATCTACACCGTACTTAAAAAAGGAGTTCAGGGTACAGCCATGATCCCTTGGGAGTCTAAGCTGAATCCTAATAAGCTTCGCGAAGTAGCATCATATGTTAAGAGCCTTCAAGGCACAAACCCTGTTGGTGGTCTTCCGCCAGATGGAACCCTTTATGTCGAGCCTAAAGAAGGGGATGATAATAATTAATCAGAATTTATTTAGGAGCATGGGGCATTTGAGATGAACGAACTATACGAATATGATGAAGAATACCGTGACACCATTGCCACAGTAGATGCGCAAGGCAAGCGCATTTGGGTTTTCCCGAAGAAGCCAAAGGGGAAGTTTTACAATGCACGTACTTTGGTCTCTGTCATATTGCTGACCATCTTTTTTGCTGGACCATTCATTAAAATTGGCGGCCAACCCTTTTTGTTATTGAATATTTTCGAACGAAAGTTTGTGGTCTTAGGTACCGTTTTCTGGCCTCAAGACTTCTTCATTTTTGCCTTGGGTCTGATTACTTTTTTCGTTTTTATAATTTTGTTTACTGTGGTTTTTGGAAGGGTTTGGTGTGGCTGGGCATGCCCCCAAACCCTCTTCATGGAAATGGTTTTTCGAAGAATCGAATATTGGATTGAAGGTGATGCCAACCAACAGAGAAAACTCAAAAAAATGCCTTGGAATGCCGAGAAGGTTAGAAAGCGCTTTTTGAAGCATTCCCTTTTCGGGGTGATTGCTATCCTTATCGGACATACCGCCATGGCCTACCTTATTGGCATCGAAAAGGTAAAAGAAATTGTGATGCAGTCTCCTGCCGAGAATATGAGTGGCTTTATTGGCTTAGTTGCTTTTAGCTTTATTTTTTATGGTGTTTTTGCTTACTTAAGAGAGCAAGCTTGTATTGTTATTTGTCCTTATGGAAGGCTCCAAGGCGTGCTTTTAGTCAAGGACTCCATGGCTGTGATGTACGATTGGATCAGAGGAGAACCTCGTGGCAAAATTAAGAAAAATGAGGTGCAGGCAGACAAAGGAGATTGTATCGACTGTAAACTCTGTGTCCATGTTTGCCCAACAGGGATTGATATTAGAAATGGTACTCAACTAGAATGTGTGAATTGCACCGCATGTATTGATGTATGCGATGATGTAATGACTAAGATTGACAAGCCTAAGGGCTTAATTAAAATCAGTTCTTATAATGCCATTGCTCAAGGCAAGAAAAAACTCTTTACGCCTCGGGTTGCTGGGTATACTGGCGTTTTAGTGGTTTTGATTACTTTATTGACGGTTTTTGTTGCTACAAGATCGGATATTCAGGCTACGATTTTGAGAGTGCCGGGTATGCTTTATCAGAGGTTAGACGATGACCAGATTCAGAATTTGTACAATATTCAATTGATCAATAAAACAACAGAGGAGATGACTATCAATATTAAATTGATGGAAAGTGAGGGGACAATAGAAGTCGTAGGAGGGCATACCATCACCATTGCAGCATCTAGCAAAGCCGATGCTGTGTTTTATGTGCGTTTCCCTGAAGCTGAATTGAAGGGGAATAAGAATCAAATTATCTTGGGGATTTATCAAGGCGAAACACTGATTGATGAAGTTAAGTCTAACTTTTTAGGGCCATTTAAAATCGACTCATTATGAACTGGGGACACAAAATCATTGTAGCATATCTCTGTTTTATAGGCATGATTTTCACTTTGGTGTACATCAGCGTCAATACAGATTTTTATTTAGTGGCAGACAATTATTATGAACAAGAGTTGGCCTATGAAGACCAGATTCAACGGATTAAAAACGCAAATGGACTGAGCGAGCAACCCACCTTCGATTTAAATAGGAGCGAGGTCAGTGCTGAATTAACCTTCCCTTCTTCAATTATTGAGAGTATGAAAGAGGGATCTGTTTCATTTGTTCGCGCTTCAAATGCCAATTTGGATCAGTCCTTCCCTCTTAAACTAGATGAAAACGGGAAACAAAAAATCGACCTTAAAAGCTTCACTACAGGTGCTTGGAAAATCAAGATTGAATGGAAATCTGCAGGAAGAGAGTTTTATAAGGAAATCAATATTGTGATTTAATGCTGCTAGCTACTGCCATAGTGTTTGGTTTTTTGGGCAGTTTACATTGCCTGGGAATGTGTGCTCCAATTGCTTGGGCAATTCCGCAAAACGAGAAGAAACGCAGCACTTGGGCCTTCAATCGATTGGCTTATAATTCAGGCAGATTAGTTACTTATAGTATTCTTGGTGCCTTTATTGGTGCTTTTGGCGAGTTGCTCTCATTTGCTGGTATTCAACAATGGTTATCTATTTTGGCGGGTATTACCGTGATAGTGGGTGCGCTTTTATTGAAGGGAAAACTGCCATCTTCTTTAAATTTTAAACCAGCCCAAAAAGCTTTTCTTTTTATTAAAATGAGGATTGGCTCACTTTTAAAGTCCAATAACTTGAAGTCTAACCTCACGCTTGGTTTACTCAATGGTATGTTGCCATGTGGACTTGTTTATATGGCGTTGGTTGCCGCACTTTCAATGGGTAGTATTTTAGGTGGAGCGGCTTATATGGCACTTTTCGGTCTTGGTACTTTCCCCATGATGATCGGAGCCGCATTTCTTGGCGTGACTTTTAAAGGACGATTCAATGTGGTGTGGATTCGATTTATGCCTAAGCTATTAGTCCTAGTCGGCCTAATCCTTGTTTTAAGGGGAATGAACCTAGGAATCCCATATTTAAGCCCAAAAGTGAATACAGAAACGACAGCCATAGTTTGTGATTAGACCTGATTTATACAATAGAAATCGCAATGATGACGTAAATCACAAAGAATCAAGAAGTTTGGCTTAGATAGCATAGCGACTGATTCAAAGTGAGGTGGGTCGGTAATAGAAAGTCTATTGCATGGTTCGGGTTAAACTCAATTCCAATATTCTTGGTATTTGCCTTTTGGATCGAAGGTTTCTTTTTGCTTCGCTATATTGAATTCTCGGCCGCCTCTGGGGTCATTGCCTACTCCGGCTATGTAGGCCCAGTTTCCGTAATTACTGCAAGGATCATAGTCAATTAGCATTTTCTCAAAATAAGCGGCCCCTATTCTCCAATCAATTTTCATCTGGTGAATGAGGTATGAGGCTACAATTTGCCTACCTCGATTGCTCATAAAACCCGTAGCGTTTAGCTCACGCATATTGGCATCTATAAATGGCTCTTTGGTCTTGCCATCTCTCCATAAATGGAAAAGTCGATCAGGGCCCCATTCAACTTTGTCTACCCCATGAATGCCTGTTCGTAGAAATATTTTCTTGCCGTGTTTCAATGCTACGAAGTGAAAATAATCTCTCCAAATCAATTCAAAAACTAACCAATAAGTGGAGCTGTTTTTCTTGACATATTTCTCGTAATGCACTATTTGCCAATAGATTTCTCGTGGTGAAATACAGCCATTAGAAAGCCAAGGTGACAGGTGACTGGAGAAATCACTTCCCAACAGACCATTCCTTGTGTTTTTGTAATCGGACAGTAATTCCTTATCCCAAAAGTAATATTGAATTCTATCGTTTGCGGCATTGGCACCTCCCTTGAAATCTAGCGGAGCTCTAAATTCTTCAAGCGAATTATTAAAACCGAAGGAATTCAAACTAGGCACTGCAGTACCAAAGTCTTGTGGTGTACGAATGCTTGTAGGCGCTTCTATTAGAGGTCTTATATTGGACTTCTTTTCCGCTAACTTTCTGAAATCCGTAAATATCTCTGGCAAATCCTTGATACCCATCGGAAGGTCATCCAAATGGTAAAGTGTTTCACCCCAAATGAATTCTGTAGGTATTTCGTGGCTTAAATTTTTCTCTTCTTTGGTTTCCTGTTCAGAGGAAGCACGTTGGGCATATACTTTAGTGCAGTCATACTCCCTAAAAGTTTTTAGAAGTACTCCCATGCTATCTCCAGAAATCACCCTTAAGTCTGAGCCTATTTTTTGCAACTCAGCTTTTAAGTCTTCGAGTGATTCAAGTAGAAATTTGAGGCGGTATATACCGGTCCTTTCAATTCCAAATTGATCTTTGGCCAGCCAACGGTCATCAATTATGAAGAGGGGTAACACTTCATCGTTTTCTGCTATTGCCCTGACCAATCCTTCATTATCGCTTACTCTCAGGTCATTTCTGAACCAATAAATCCCTCGCTTCATAATTCTTCAATTTGCTTTAAATATGTATCCGCCTGTTCAAGGATTTGGTTCTTGGTGCTTGTAGAATTCTTGTCCCACACTTTGTACATCATGCCCATTCTAGGATTGTTCTGTAGTTTGCTGCGATTACTATCGATGAAATTCCAGTAAAGGCTATTAAAAGGGCATGCGTTTTTACCAGTTTTTTCTAATTTGTTGTAGCTGCAATTACCACAATAGTGTCCCATTTTATGGATGTAATTGGCAGATGCTACATAAGGTTTCGTAGCGACTATGCCGCCATCGGCATACTGGCTCATGCCCCTGGTATTCGTGATTTCTACCCATTCAATGGCATCGATATAAATGCCTAGGTACCAATGGTCTACTTCGTCTGGATTTATGCCCGCCATTAAAGCAAAGTTCCCTGTAATCATTAAGCGCTGAATATGGTGTGCATAGGCATAGTTCAAGGACTGTTTGATGGTATGGCTCATACACTTCATTTTAGTTTCGCCAGTCCAAAACCAATCCGGTAACTTACGCTGATGGTCGAAGTAATTGAGGTTGGCGTATTCTGGCATCTGCTTCCAATAAACACCTCGCATAAATTCTCGCCAACCGAGTATTTGTCTGATAAATCCTTCTACTGACGATAGTGGAATTTCATCTTCATGCTGGAAATAAAAGGCTTCTGTTTTATCAATGATTTCTTTCGGGCTCAAGAGTTTTGTATTCAAAGCGAATGAAATCCTTGAATGAAAAAGCGACCAATCATTCTCTGATAGCGCATCTTGAAACTCTCCGAAATTTGGGAAGAAGGTCTTTAAGAATGCCTCGAATAACTCAGTACTTTGGGCTCTATTGATGGGCCACAGCAGGTGATCACCAATTTGGCCAATGGTTTTTATCTTCTGCTTCTCTAGTAGAGAAACGATTTCCTTAGACTCGTTTTCGAAAAGGTAAGGGGAAGGCACAAAAGTATTTTTGGGTAGTTTTTTACGGTTTTCTGAATCGTAATTCCATTTTCCGCCAACAGGGTTTATACCATCCATTAGAATTTCGTGCTTCTTGCGCATCATTCTATAAAATGACTCCATCACTAAGGTTTTCTTACCCTTGAAATGCTCCGAAACCTCCTCTCTAGAGGCTAAGAAATGCTCGCTATCAAATGCCTCTGAACCAATGTTTAGCGCTTTACACAAACCTGTCAATTGCTGATCAAGTCGGTATTCATCGGGTAATTGATACTCGAATTTTTGAAATCCCCCTTCATCGATTAACTGCTTTAAGTTGAGGCAAAGGTCTTGGCTGTTATTTTCTTGATCTAATTCGAAGTAATCAAAATGATGACCTTCTTTTCGTTTATCGTCTAAAAAGCACCGCATAGACAGGAAATAGGCGACTACTTTTTGAATGTGATGAGTAGTATAGGTCAATTCTTGGCCTAATTCCATCATGGTATACGTAACGTTGGCATCAACCTCTTTAAACCACGAGTGATTATGATTGAGTTGATCACCAAGGATGAGTCGGAGAGTTTTCAAGTTGCTTTAATTTTATTTCGTCTACAGCGCTCGCTGCAATAAACGACCTCTTCCCAACAGTCTTTCCACTTTTTGCGCCATTCGAACGGGCGGTTACAAACGGGGCAATTTTTTGTTGGTAGTTGGCCTTTCTTCATTGCAGATAGAACTATCAAAAATCAATTTTGTTGAATCAATTGAGCATAATTTCTAAGTGCTTAACCATCATTTTTGGTTGTTATGGTTAGGGCTTCGTTTTTGACTTCTAAATCTCATGCAGTGAGTTGCTGCATAGAAAGTAATATTAATTTGACTACAATCAATCCAACAAGGATGAGGCTGTTAATTCTGTTTGGTTTTTTAAGACTGTTCATAATTGAGCTTTATAAAAAGGACTCAGGTGATTGAGTTGGTGTAAAATGCATACCCTTAGTTTTAGACCAATTGGCTATCCGTTTTGATGAGATGGGTGAATTGATCTATTTTTTTTTGAATAAAAGCCCTTGGCATGAGCTTTATCTACCTAATTTTATTTCTTTTGCTATCTCCTTAGGCCTTTGAGTCCTTTGGCCACACAACTACCAACCTGTCTTTATGCGGCTTTTAATCGCCTTGTTTTTCTTTCTGTCTGTTTTTTCCACAAAGGCTCAAAGTCTTGATTGGTGGGATGCTCTTCATAATTACCCTGATGCCGCAGGACCAGATCGTCTTGATTATATTGTGCTATCACCCGGTTATATGGGTCCGAATGCACTTAGGATGCCAGTATTAGGGAATATGATCATTGAAAACAATATTTCTTTTGACATCAGGGTTGAGAATCATTCTGGAAACGGGGATAAGACCAGCAATTTTTTACTTCAGTTTAATCTTCCGATCAAAAGAGATAGGGCTTTTTTCTACGTAAACAGTATTCCTACTGAAAAATGGGAGGTAACCCCAGAAACCAGAGATGAACGAAGAATGATGGGGATTTCTGGAACAGGTAGCACCACTGGGGACATTAACTTTGGGGTGGTTTACAAAATTTTTGATGAGAATCTTGAAGGGCCATTTAATTTTGGATTGCGCGCGCACGCCAAAACGACCACTGGGGGTAATATCGCTAACGCCAGATACAGCGATGCGAGTATGATGTATTGGGAAGGTACTTTCAGTAAAACCATTGCCAAGACTGAGCGCTCCTCTTTTTTGGCAAAGCTAATGCTTGGATTTTATACTTGGCAAACGAATGTTAATGGTTTAATCAATGGCTCAACTTCACGCCAGAACGATGCCCCACTGTATGGTTTTGGATTAGAATATGAAACTGGTAAATGGCACTTTGATACTGATTTTACTGGCTATTATGGTTACCAAGGTCATCGTGATTACCCCGGTTTTCTAAGGTTTAATATGATCAGAGAAATCGCAGGTGGAGAGGTATCGATGGGCTATAATATTGGACTCAAGACCTGGGATTGGAATACCTTTTCAGTTGGATACAGAATCAATGTAAGCGAAGTTTTAGACTAGTTTATGCCCTTAATCTTAATTTCTAATTCCAGTCAAATGACTTGGTTACTCAAATCTGAATCCTAGTGCCTTGGGCCCTTTCAACGGATGCTGTAAAGGCTACCACAATTAGTTTGGAATTATTAGTGATTAATCGGCTTGAATATTATTTTTGCGCATGGTTGAACAGATACTTATTCTGGATTTCGGTTCTCAGTATACGCAGCTTATCGCTCGCAGGGTAAGAGAACTCAATGTCTATTGCGAAATCCATCCTTATAACCGCATTCCAGAAATCACTAGTGACATAAAAGGGATTATCCTTTCGGGAAGCCCTTGTTCTGTTCGCGATGAAGGGTCACCGGATTTGGACTTCAGTGCCTTTCGTGGTAAAGTACCGTTGTTAGGTATTTGTTACGGTGCTCAGCTCATGGCTCAAAAATTTGGGGGCAATGTTTTGCCTTCTGAAATAAGAGAGTACGGTCGTGCAAAACTCAGCCATGTAGATGGCCATGATGATTTGCTAAAAGAAATTAGTCTTGATTCTCAAGTATGGATGTCGCATGGCGATACCATTTCTACATTATCAGACAACTTTGAGGTGATCGCTAGTACACCTAGCGTAAAAGTGGCGGCATTTAAAATCAAGAATGAGACGAGTTACGGTATTCAGTTTCACCCTGAGGTAACCCATTCAACTGAGGGGAAAGAACTCCTCAGGAATTTTGTAGTTCATATCGCTGGCTGTGCCCAAGATTGGACACCAGGTTTGTTTGTAGAGACTACGGTGGCGGAATTAAAGGAAAAATTAGGGGATGACAAAGTCGTTTTAGGCCTTTCTGGAGGAGTAGATTCTTCTGTGGCTGCCGTTTTAATTCACAAGGCAATCGGAAAGAATTTGCATTGCATTTTTGTAGACAATGGTCTGTTGCGCAAAAATGAATTTGAAGATGTTTTAAAGTCTTATCATGGCATGGGCTTGAACGTGAAAGGCGTTGATGCGAAGGAGCAGTTTTATTCAGCTTTAAAAGGGATCTCAGACCCAGAAGGTAAGCGAAAAGCAATAGGACGTGTGTTCATAGAAGTTTTTGATCAAGAGTCAAATAAAATTACTGATGTAAAGTGGTTAGCACAAGGAACAATATATCCTGATATTATTGAATCTGTTTCGGTTAACGGGCCATCAGCAACAATAAAGTCGCATCATAACGTTGGGGGATTACCAGAGAAAATGAAGCTTAAAATAGTGGAGCCTTTGAGCACGCTATTTAAAGATGGAGTTAGAAACGTAGGGCGAAGTTTAGAAATTGATCCTAATATCTTAGGTCGCCATCCTTTTCCAGGGCCTGGCTTGGGCATAAGGATTTTAGGAGACATAACCGCTGAGAAGGTTAAAGTACTTCAGGAAGTCGATCATATTTTTATCAATGGACTTAAAGAAAGTGGGCTTTACGATGATGTTTGGCAAGCAGGTGCCATGCTGCTTCCTGTGCAGTCAGTTGGAGTAATGGGTGATGAGCGTACTTATGAAAAGGTAGTGGCTTTGCGTGCCGTATCAAGTGTTGACGGAATGACCGCAGATTGGTGTAACTTACCTTACGAGTTTTTGCAAGACATTTCGAACAAGATTATCAATCAAGTCAAAGGGGTGAATAGAGTCGTATACGATATCAGCTCTAAACCACCTGCAACCATAGAATGGGAATAAAATGAATTTCATTACCCGATTTTTTACTATTTTTTTATTCATCATTATCTCTTCAGGGCTTGCTTTTAGTCAAGGCATCAGGGCCGTGTTTGACGAAGGGAAAGCTTTGCTAGAGCAGCAGCAATATGCTCTTGCACTAGGGAAATTCGAGCAGGTTAGAAATTTCCCGCAGGAGAATGAGCTTACTCAGTATGCTACCTATTATCAAGCCATTGCAGCTTATTACTCTGGTGACCCTAGCCTAGGGAAAGCGCTATTCTCTCAAGTGGAAAGAAAACACGCTGATTGGGACGTGATGGATGAACTCAATTTCTGGATTGCCAAAATAGAGTTTGAAGACGGCAATACCAGAATGGGGCTTGATTACTTGTTAAAGATAAATAACCAAGATTTCGCGAAAGACAAAGTCGATTTAAAGACCAAGTTTATTCGTGAAATCACAGATATATCAAAGCTTAAAACTTGGGTAGAAGAAGATCAAGATACAGTTGTTGCTGCTCGACTGTTGGCCGAGTTACTCAAACTAGAAGTGAGCAAGCAAGATTTGAACTTGATCGATCAGATTATTAGAGATTTTGATATTGTACCAGAGGTAGTAATTGTAGGTGTGGAACGATCCGTGAAAAAGGAGATTTACAACATCGGTTTATTTTTTCCTTTTCAATTCCAGAACGATTCTTTAGGTATAGCAAGAATGGCTAACGAGTGGCCCACAAGCTTTCTTCAAGGAATGAAATTAGGTTTAGAAAAACTGAAAGAAGAGAATTTATCAATCAATTTGATGACTTTCGATACGCGAACTTCGGCATCGGTTACAAGACAGATTTTATCTGATCCAGCTTTAAAAGAGTTGGATTTAATAGTGGGGCCAGCATACCAAGGCCCTTTATCAGAAGTAGCTCGTTTTGCAAAAGAGAATAAAATAAATTTTGTTAATCCCATTTCTTCAAATGGAGAAATTTTGCTCGATAATCCTTTTGCGTTTTTATACTACCCGAGCAATGAGTCTATGGCAATTGAAGCGGCTAAATATGCGAAAGCAAATTTCAGAAAGAATAAGAATGTGGCTATTTTCTATGCGAGTGAAGCAGATAGACTTAGGGCTGATTTGTATCGAAAGATAATAGAAAAGGATTCTTTCAACGTAGTGATTAACCAAATGGTCAAGTCGAATGAGTCAGTTAAAATTCAGCAGATGTTTGTTGAAGACATCAAGGTTGATAAAGACACAGCAATCGTTTCGGCTATGTTGGCTGAAATGGATTCTCTCTTGCAGGCAGGTGTTCCTGGATGGGAGAAGTATACTGAAGATGATTTTAAGAACGATACGCTTAGAATATTGCCCGATAGTATTGGACATATTTTTATAGCATCAGATCTCCCTACGCTTTCGGCCAGTGCCATCAGCGGTATCGATGCCCGACAGGATACTATTTTTTATATCGGTTCCTCTAGGTGGTTAAGCTCAGAACAGTCCATTTCATTTGCTCAATTAGAACGGGTAGGGGCAGTATTTACAGGTGCCAATTGGATAGATTACGATAGGCAAGAGGTGAAGGAATTCAGACTGCGATACCTAGAGCGTTTCTCAGCATTTCCGCGAAAAGAAGAACGCCTTGGTGATGCTTATCTGGGGTACGATGTGATGGTTACTTTTTCCAGATTGCTTCATAAGCACGGTAAATATTTTCAGTTCGGAATTAAATCTAAAGAAAAAGTGAAAGGAGAGTTAACAGAAGCCTTCGATTATAGGTTAACCAACGACAATCGATACATTCCTATCCTAAAGATGATAGATTCCAAAGTTCAAAATTCAAATAACTAAGAGTCACTAATTATATGCTCAATACAAAACGCAGTCAAAAGCTATTTGATCAAGCTCAACTCGTCATTCCTGGTGGAGTAAACTCTCCAGTTCGCGCTTTCAAGGCAGTTGGAGGGAACCCATTGTTCATCAAGAGGGCAAAGGGAGCTTACATGTATGATGAAGATGATAATGCTTTTATAGAACTTTTCAATTCTTGGGGGCCAATGATCTTAGGGCATGCGAATCAAGAAATAGAAGAAGCTGTTCGTCAATCTATTCCACAGTCATTGTCTTTCGGAGCACCCACGGCTGCTGAGGTAGAAATGGCCGAATTGATTTGTGCCATGGTACCTTCTATTGAGAAGGTAAGAATGGTTAATTCAGGCACTGAAGCAACTATGTCAGCGGTTAGGTTAGCGAGAGGATATACAGGCAGAGATAAAATAATCAAATTCGAAGGTTGTTACCATGGTCATGGAGACTCGTTTCTTATTGCCGCGGGATCAGGCGCTATGACAATGGGTGATCCTGATAGTCCAGGGGTGACAAAAGGGACTGCTGCGGATACGATTACTTTGCCCTTCAATGATTTAGAGAAAGTAGAAGCGTTATTGAAAACTGCTGGTGCTGAAGTAGCTGCTTTGATCATTGAGCCAGTGACAGGAAATATGGGATGTATTCTCCCTAAAGAAGGCTATTTAGAAGGCTTACGAACGTTGTGTACTCAATATGGCGTAATTCTTATTTTCGATGAAGTAATGACTGGCTTTAGACTATCTCAGTCGGGAGCTCAAGGGCTCTTTGGCGTTCATGCCGATTTGACAACCTTAGGTAAAATTATAGGTGGAGGCATGCCTGTTGGTGCTTACGGAGGCAAGAAAGAAATAATGGACTATGTATCGCCAGTTGGGCCGGTATATCAAGCAGGAACACTTTCAGGAAATCCAGTAGCCATGGCAGCCGGTTTGGCTATGTTGCGCCAACTTCAGAGGAAAACTACGCTTTATTCTGATTTAGAGTTGATCACCATTAAATTAGAAAAAGGTTTTCAGCGAAATCTAGATAAGCTTAACCTTCCTTATACCATGAATAGGGTAGGATCTATGATTAGCCTCTTTTTTACTGACCAGGTAGTCTCTGATTTTAACAGTGCTAAATCTTGCGATACGCAATTGTTTGGAAGGTATTTTAGAGAAATGCTTAATAATGGAGTGTATCTGCCTCCTTCTCAGTTTGAAACCCTCTTTATTTCTGAGTCAATAACACAAGAAATTGCTGATGAGGTGATTGAGGCTAATTATAATTCTCTGAAAGCCATTAGTTAATAATACCAGAAGCAGATAAATACTTCTGTTCCGAAGAAAACAAACAATAAGTTAACATAGACAAATCCAGCAATATTGAATTTGACTAGGGTTTCGAACCGATGTTGTTTGTAAAAATTGAGGAATGAACTTTATAAATCAGTGCTATTTATGGCTGATGGGTTACCTCTTATGTCTAGGGAACTTGTTGTGGGAATAAACGAAAAAAAAGGCTGTACAATGGAAATGGCTATTGGCAAATCATCATCTACAAACTGATCAAGGTTTGTATTCCCACCTGCGGCATTGTCATAGGGTAGCATAGAGGCGGTCGAGTTGAGGCTTTTTTCGGTGATACTTTGATTAATATTAATCAAAAACAAAATTTTACGCTTAATGCCTAGCCTCCCATAATAGACTTGAGCTACTTGTTGATTAGGGACGCTCTTCAATTGAAAGTCCGTGGTGATATGAGTCCTGGTAGAAAGTATACCCAAACCAAACAAGCCAAACTTTGAATAGAAACTGAAGGTTGCTGATGCAAGACTACCAAGCAAAGCAATATGATAGGGGATAAATTGTTTATCATTAACGGAAACAAGTGGTGAACCAGCAGCATAACCCTGATCTCCTCCGCATTCCGATCCGTTTGAAATTACAACGTTTGATATACCCCAGCGGGAAGGGTAGCCGTTGCTGCCGCTCATGCCTTGTGCACGCAAATCCTGCATAAAAGTTTGGTGAGCGCTATTATCATAAAACAGATCCCCATTGCCGTTTATGTCAACATAATTGATCAACATTTGGCGTGCGGCATCACTATCCAGCATATCCAACTGATCTGTCAATGCTTCTTGGCCTTCATCAATATCAAAACCATCTATAATAGAAGTAATCTTTACTTTGCCTAAACCGGGAATCGGTATAGGGCCAATAGAGTTGGGTAGTGTAATTTCTAAGTCTCCGATTTGCCTAAAAAAGGCCTGAAAGGAAGGCGGTATATTGGCTCCTTGGTGCGGGGTGTCGTGGGTAATCATTAGCTTGGTGTCATGCTGCACGTTTCGGTCCTCCATATCGGCCAAGGCATAGCGCGCCACCAAGCCACCCATGCTAATGCCCAGCACCACATTTTGTGAAACAGAGCCGGCAGCGGCTTTTTGTGTATTTACCCAAGCTATTACGGCTTGCAGCATATAGGCATTGGCCTGTACATAGGTGGTGGGCTGGTTATAATCCACATAAATAATATCATAGGTATCCGCACCCATACCTTGTTGCAATTCATTCAAGAGCGTAGTTGGTCCATTATTGTCGACAATCGCACTAAACGATTGGGGGTCATCCGAATCTAACCCTTCTAAAGTATTGAAAATAGTATAAAAGCTATCTGGGTCAAAGCCTTCCACCACAATTAGGGGGTTATGGATTTCATTACAGTGCCCTTGCCCATAGCGTACCCGAATATTGGCACTGGCTGTAACCCCCGAAAAAGACCTGGTGGCTGAAAGAATATTACTTCCACTAATGTTCTGCCCGCAAATTGGGTCAAAGGCTGCCATTTGAATGGAGTTGTCGGTGTCCCTTACTTCAATTTTTGAATGGCTTTCCACAACAGTGGCATCGGTATAGGTCAATTTCACCTTTATGGTTTTTTCTCCATCCGTACTGTAGCTAACATTTACAGGGCTGTTCCAACTCACGGTTTGGTAACCTTGCCCATCCCCAAAATCTACTTGGCGGCTGCTCAATGTTTTGCCTGTATTGGTGACAAAGAAATTCTGCCGTAGAATAAATTGCTGGCTTGCGCCCGAAAGGTTATGGGTGGTGGGGCTAATGGCAAAAGCCGTTTTGGTTTCATAAGGAGTGGTGGGCCTGCCCGGTACATCATACAGCTTGCCGTTGCTTAGGCTCATTAAATTACTGGTCAGTGCATTGTCTTTAAATTTGTTATAATTAATGTGCATGGCCATTATGTTCACCATATTGCCATCGGTATTTTACTGGGTTTGCATGGTGGTATTGATACTGGTTAAAGCAGGTAGGCTAAAATTGGCATTAAAGGCCTGTGATGTTAAGGATGCATAAAGGCTGCGCCATTCGGCAACACCTAAGGCATTGTCAGGTGTTATAATGCCATCATATTCAGTAATATCGGTCAATTGGAAACCGTAGTCTTCCAGTAGCCCGGTATTTACCAAACTTCTGTTTACATACTGAAAGATGTTGTTGACTTGTGTGGCATAGCCAGAGGCAGACTGGCTCATTGCTGTATGCGCAGCCAATAGGCAAAGTAATAGAGCGTAGATTTTTCTCATAGTGCGATGGTTTTAATGGTTCAATGGGCTGAAAATGGATTACTATTAATTGATATATTTTAGGTCAAACCTTCCAGATTCAACGGTTATTACACCACAGCTGGCATTGCCTTCTCTTGGTTCACCATCAATAAAAATCTCAAACTCGAACCGCCCTGATATGATCTTTCTTTCTTTGTTTAGGTGAGTTATTTCCAAAGAGCCGTTGAATATTGTATTCTCATTTATCGATTTTATGTAGATACAGCGAATGTCTAGATTGGAATAACTAATATCTCCAGATTGAGAAATTTCATTTAGATTATATTTTTCTCCCACAATCACGTCATTATACAGCACAATACTGAAACCTTCATCTCTCTCTTTTGAATCAAATCCACCGCTAACTGTTAGGAGATTATCTAGAGGAAGAGATGCGCCCCCCGAAAAATCACTATCGTTTAAATCAAAAGACCATATTTCTCCATTTACAATGGCGCCAAAGGTATTTGCCCCCACAGTGGTTTCTGGTGGCAGGGTGGGTTCGGGGTTTTCTTTATCGCATTGGCTAAAAAGAAAAAGGCTTAGGATGCAAACAAGGTGAAGTGATTTCATGGGTTGATATGGTTTATGGCTAATTGATAAGTTTAAGGTCGAAACGCCCTTGTTCTACTTGAACATCAGGACAACCATCTACGGAAATTGTAAATTCAAATGTTCCAGAAACAATACGATTGACATCATCAAGCTTTAAAATATTCAGCGTACCAGTGTATCTCGTGTTTTCATTGAGTCGATAATCATAATAACATTTACTCTCAAAATTTCGAAAAGAAGCAACTCTTGCCAAATCCTGATAAACCATTAGCTCATATTGACCAACACTCAAGTTATCATCCCTAATAACAAAAAATATACTTTGGTCTATCCCTCTGCTTCTGTCTATAAAGCTTGCACCAATATCCAAAATGCTCGAATTTTGATTTACTGCCCTTAGTCCTATTACGTCATTATTTAGACTAATTTTTCCATTAACAATAGCCCCAAAGGTATTTTCACCAGTTATGGTTATAGGCGGGAGTTCGGGTTTTGGGTCGTCTATTTTAAGAAAATCACATCGGACAGAGAGCAAGCTTAGGCTTACCAAACAAATAAGAGCTTTTTTATACAGTATTTTACTGTGAAAAGTTAGCACAAAGTAGGCTATAAAAAACAGGGTAAGCGTGAATTTACTGTTAAGTCTACAAGGTAGGTATTGGATTAAAGCTTAGTAGAGATGACAGAGCAATTGCCTAGTAATACCAAAAGCTAATAAAGATCTCTGTTCCGAAGAAAATAAACAATAAGTAAACATAGACAAATCCTACAATATTGAATTTGACTAGGGTTTTGAACCAATGTTGTTTGTAAACATTGAGGAATGAAATGTATACGTATGTGCTTACGCCAAAAAATAAAGCCCCTCCAACAAGAGATCTGGTAGCGGTTATATCCCAATTAGGAAGATTGGTTTCTGTTATTAGTTTAAACATGATGAGCAGCCCTGCACCATAGATAAAATAGGCAAAGGAGTGCACGTGTAAAGCATGCACTATATGCTTAATATACAAGTGTTTCCGTCTAATATAGACTAACTTTAATACGGCTCCGAATAAAGGAATGAGAAGGAACATCATCAAAGGAAGGTTTCCTAACACAAAACTTTTGAAGCCATTGTTATCTTTGAAAATTTCTCTTATTTGTTCTTTGGTATGGTCTCCCATAGTATCATTCCAAAAACTTATACTACTACCGTTTTTGCCAGAACTTAATGAATCTAAGAATGCATCGTTTGAGATTCTCTTATCTCTTGCAAGCCTGCCTGCCCGAGTTAAAACTCCTTCATCGCTGCCTTTTGTTAAATCCATTAAGTTGAACTCCGCCTTCAATTTGCCTAATTCATCTTTGTCATACGTAGTAAGAAGACTGTCATAAAGGGTATTAAAATTTGTGATGCCAGCATACTGATTCTTGAGAGAGTCACTCAACATATTGTACTTTATAGTATCACTTAAAATGTCCATTTCAGCATTGTACCTCAATTCGCTTAATGTCACATCGGCTGGGATATTGAAATCATTGTTATCGCTCAGTTCGGATAAATCAAAACTCAATAAATACGATACTACAAAGAAATAGAATACACTGAGTACTAAATAAAGCCTAACAGGGTGTATGAAATGTTTGATTTTCCCATCTTGAAATCGGTTAGTAAGCTTCCCCGGACTAAGTAAAAAAGGGGCAACACTATGTGCCATCTTAGATTCAAGTCCTAGGTAGTTGTCAACGAATTCACTGATCAGAATTCCAATTGTGATATTGCTGGTTGTGTTCGATTGTCCACAGACGGGGCAAAAATTGAAAGATTCCTCTAATAGGCTTTCGCAGTTGCTACAAATGGTACTTCTGCGTTTCTTAGCTTTCATGAAATATCCATTTGACTGAATCAAATATAAAGCCTATTTACGATTAGACAAACATAGAACAAAAAAAAGCCGGAACGAATTCCGACTTTTTAGGTTAAGCAAAACTTAGGTGAAAGGTTTTAAATCATATCCAAAATTAACTTATTTCTATGATGCTCATATTTTTGTTTTTTACTTGTAACTTTTTCAAGCCGTTCTTTTAGTTTCTCTTTAATAGAAGGATTTCCAGAGGTGTAGATAATCCGTTTGATCATTCCTTCACACAATTCGATGGTATTCGCTCCTTCATCTTGAATTAATCCCAGCCAATTATAATCAGCAATCTCATATTTATCCCTTACCAAATTTGATATTTCGTTTTCCTGACCAACGATTGAATTAGAGATTTCTATTACTCCCAAAAAAAATTTCTTCTCTAAGAAATGTAATTGTAATATACATTTTATACCACTGACATTAAGTCTATAAAAGATTGATTTTAAGTCCTTGAGTGGCATCTTTCCTTGGGTTATGTAATTGGGTTTCCCAAGGTGTCTGATGGCTTCTTTATAAGTAGACCCAAATTCTAAACCATAGAACTTTATTGGCTTCTCAATATTAAGCAGTCTTGACGCTGTTGATTGTATTATTGTTTTTATTCTTTCATGATGGCTTAGATAATTCTTACCTTCATAGAAGTCCCTACGGCTACGCTTGTAGTTAGAACTTTCCTTGCGAAAAGTGAATATATCTCTCCAAAAGGAGTTAACATTCAAAGGCTTCATTACACGGGTGTTTAGGTGAATTGTGTCCCTATTCAGTTGAATAAGTGACACAAGAAACACAGAAGAAATTGCAATTCCAACATATGTAAGTAGCTGGAAACGATGAAATATGAGCTTAAACGATACTTATTGGAATTTACAACTCACCTGTGTATGTGAAGTGCAGAAACGAGACTGTGAAAAAAAATAATTTATTTTTGAGTCTTGATTAAGCTTTTGTTTTCACTTTTGACCAAGATTTAACCTGCCAGTAAATATTTCCTGTCGTCAAATGGTGGCCAGCAGAGTCTGTTACTTTCACTTCACAATTAACTACAACAGAGTCGTTGGCGGCAATTGGGTTTATCACCTCATTCTTTAGCCATTCATCGGTTATTGAAAATTCCGCATATGAATCCATTTTACCTTGATAGTGATAGTTCATTTCCATTTTCTGCATTATAATGCGGTATTTCTTAGAGTCTAAACTTGAGAGAAGTACAATGCCCGTGGTGAATTCTGACACAGTAGCTAAACCACAGGCATGCAAACCTTTAATATGGTTGAAATTTGATTTCTTATAGGGGAATATTGTTTTTACACTCCTGTCTTTTATCTCTACTATTTTGATTCCGTGAGGCTTGTTGAAGGGGATCATTCTGAAAAGCCCGAAATTTAATAAGGCAAGATATCGCTTAGACGTTTTTGCTTTTTCAAGCATTCTGGCTGGATCGAACATGTTTGGGGTAAATTTTATTTAATTTAGAAAAGTTTATTTAAAAGTAATTCTAATGTTAAGTTTTTGGGAAAGGCAGTCGTTTTTAAATTATGACTATATCGTTGTTGGAGGAGGTATTGTAGGCCTTTCAACCGCTATTGCAATAAGAGAGAGAAAGCCGAAATGTACTATTGCCATTCTAGAAAGAGATACTTTCCCGTCTGGAGCAAGTACAAAGAATGCAGGCTTCGCTTGCTTTGGCAGTCTAACAGAAATCCTTGATGACCTTTCAATAATGTCTGCTGATGAAGTATGTGCATTAGTGGAATTTAGGTGGAAGGGGTTAGCATTACTGAAGCAACGTTTAGGGAAAAAGGGAATAGGGCTGAAAACTCACGGGGGGTATGAGTTGCTCTTTGAGGGTGATCTAAAGTCGTTAGAGTCAATAGATAGAGTGAACTCATTACTCAAGCCTCTTTTTAATGAAGACATCTACTGTGAAAAAAAGGAGCAACTGGGCCAATTCGGGTTTGATTCAAATAGAGTCAAAAGCTTAATTTTTAACCCGTTAGAAGCTCAGATAGACACTGGCTTGATGATGAAAAATCTTGAGGCATTAGCTCAGCAGCTTAAGATTAAAATTTTCACAAGTTGTGACGTACAGTCTTTTTCTGATCATCCTTCAGGGGTTGATGTGCTCATCAAAGGAGACGTGACTTTTAGGTGTGAAAAACTAGCAATTTGCAGTAACGCATTTACTAAAAAGCTATTGCCAGATACTGACCTGGTCCCTGGGAGAGGAGTGGCATTGGTGACAAAACCTATTAAAGGGTTACCCTTCAAAGGTACTTTCCATTATGACGAGGGTTACTACTATTTTAGAAATTTCAAAGATAGAGTGATCTTTGGGGGAGGAAGAAATTTGGATTTGAATGGAGAAGAAAGTACTGAATTCGAGATCAAGGAATTAATCTTAGATAAGCTAAAAAAAGATTTAGAAGAGATTATTTTACCTCAAACCCCCTTTGAGGTCGATTATGCTTGGGCCGGTATCATGGCTTTTGGAAAAACCAAGCAACCTATTGTAAAAATGCACAGTCAAAATATTGCTTTAGGGGTGAGGCTTGGCGGTATGGGAGTTGCTATCGGGAGTAAAGTTGGAGAGCGATTGGCAACAATGATGCTTGAATAAAATAAATCTTCTTATCTTCAAAACTCGACAACCTACTAAACATGACTAAAGTCTATAAAAAGCCTACTCTGTTTCAGGCTTTTATCCCGATCATCTTCCTGATCATCGCCTTATTTATTAATGTTAGAATTTTCGGTGATGCATCTCTTGATGGTTCTAACCAAATTATCTTAATTCTGTCAGCAGCGGTGGCAACAATAGTTGCGCTAAGTTTAGGGTATGATTGGGCTAAAATTCAGAAGGGTATAGTTGATAGTATTAGCTCTGCGATGGCTTCTATCATCATCTTATTACTAATTGGTTCGTTGGCCGGTACTTGGCTGCTGAGTGGGATCGTACCTGCCATGATCTATTATGGTTTGCAAATCTTAAACCCTACCATTTTTCTATTCGCAGCTTGTATTATTTGTTCTATCGTTTCTATGGCCACTGGTAGTTCTTGGACAACTTCAGCTACAGTAGGCATCGCACTCATAGGGATTGGTCAGGCTTTAGGAGTTGGTTCAGGAATGGTGGCTGGGGCGGTTCTTTCAGGAGCCTACTTTGGAGACAAAATGTCTCCGCTATCGGATACTACCAATTTAGCACCAGCCATGGCTGGAACAGATTTGTTTACTCATATTAGATACATGGCTTACACCACGTTGCCGTCAATTTCTATTACCCTGATAATATTTCTCATTATGGGTTTTGTGAATGGTGGAGATGGCGTAGTTACCGAAACAGACACTATTCTCACCGCTATTACTTCGCGATTTTATATTTCTGGCTGGTTATTTTTAGTACCGCTTGCTGTAGTTGCTATGATCGTAAAGAAGGTACCAGCTGCTCCCGCGATACTAATTGGCGCATTGCTTGGTGCCTTTTTTGCCCTTATTTTTCAACCAGAAGTGGTTCAAAGTGTGGCGAACTGGGAAGGCGCTAGCTGGGAAATCACCTTTGTGGGGATTATGAAATCATTGTACGGAGAAATAAGTATTGTAACTGGAAATGAAATCGTAGACGAACTGCTTACTTCTGGTGGCATGCAGGGTATGCTTGGAACAGTTTGGTTGATTCTTTCCGCAATGATTTTTGGTGGTGTAATGGAGTCTACAGGCTTATTGAAAAGAATTGCGGAGGCAGTTATATCAAGAGTTCACTCAACGGGTTCTACTGTGGCGGCCACAGCAGCAACTACGATCTTTTTTAACACAACAGCCTCTGACCAATATTTGGCAATTGTGGTCCCCGGAAGAATGTATGCCGATATTTATCGGAGGAAGGGGCTCGCTCCAGAAAACCTCTCTAGAACGCTAGAAGATTCAGGAACGGTGACATCGGTTTTAGTCCCTTGGAATACCTGTGGTGCTTACCATTCTAATGTATTAGGAGTTGCAACCCTTGATTATCTTCCTTATGCATTCTTCAACCTTATTAGCCCGCTAATGACCATTGCATTCGCTTACCTTAATATTAAGATAAGAAGAATAGCTAAACCTAATTCTGACAAGACTGAGATAGTGAAATGAGTTTTCAAAAATCAATTACGAAAGAAGATCTAATGGAATTGCCGCTTTCTGAGTATCAGGGGAAGGTGGTAATTGCGGTTTCAGAAGAGAGTATCAGAGAGGCTTTAGAAGAGATTAACCACTTTGATGTGGTAGGCTTTGATACTGAAGCACGACCAACTTTTAAGAAAGGTCAGATAAGACAGATTTCCTTAATACAAATCGCGACCGATGAGAAAGTATACTTGCTCAGAATTATGCATACTGGGTTGATGAAATGTATTATTGATTTCATGGAAAACCCCAAAATCATCAAGGTAGGCATTGGCTTGGATGATGACTTTAACTTACTTAATAAACTCCGCAAGTTCAATAAACAAGGCTTTCTGGATTTGAACAAGAGGTTCAAAGAAATAGGTGCAGAGAATATAGGTGCCAGAAACTTGGCAGGTATGATGTTGGGAATACGTATTTCCAAATCAGCTCAAACGTCAAACTGGGAGGCTGAACAGTATTCTGAAAAGCAGATTAGCTATGCTGCTACAGATGCATGGATTTGCTTAGAAATTTACAGAGAGTTACAAGATTTAGGTTTCGAATAAATCATTTCCTTATGGTGAAGAGAATTTCATTAACACTAATAATTTTCCTTTCAGCTTATCAGCTGAGCACCGCCTTCCAAGACCAAGCTTTTTATAGTCAGTATTATAAAATGGCGGATGAAACTTTTGATCAGCAGCAAGCTTTTGAAACGGTTTCCTTCGTTGAGAAATTTTGGAGGTTGGCAGGTAATGAGGGCTTCGATAAAAGTATTTACCACGTTGTTGATAAGTTAAAGACTTCTGGGTTTGTGTCGGAAGATGAAGCGAAGAAGTCAGACCGGTTTATTTACCGCATTGAAAAGCGTGCAATGGAAGGGACCACTTGGGAGCCCATTGCTGGCTCGGTTACGTTAAAGTCAGGTAATGAATTGCTCAACTTTAATACTAATTTTAATATGATTGCGTCTCATTCTTACAGTACCAATGGACCCAAAACCTTTGATGTTGTTTATGTGCCTGAGCTTTCGAGCGAAGCGCTGGACGGCTTAGATTTGAAGGGTAAATTAGTTTTTACAGAGGCTAGTCCTAGGGGAGTTTTTAAAGAAGTGGTTCAGGAGAGGGGAGCGGCAGGTGTAATAACCTATCGTGTCCCAACCTATAATCAACCAGAAAAAAATCAAAATTCTATTTCCTTTACTGGCATACCTAGAGATGGGAAAGCTAAATCCTTTGGTATTTTACTTTCTTTTAAGGCGTATGAAATTTTAAAAAGTGAATTGAAGAATAATCAAACTCAACTCACTGTTAATTTGGAGACAAAGATTTATGAATCAGAGGAATTGACGCTGGTGGCAGAAATCAAAGGAAGTAAGCTACCGAATGAGAGGTTTGTTTTTAGTGCACATGTTCAGGAACCAGGTGCTAATGACAATGCCAGCGGAGTTGGAGCTTTGACAGCAGTGGCAATTGCGACAGCCAAGCTCGTAAAACAGGGTAGAGTGAATCCAGAGAGAACTATTACTTATTTATTTGGTGATGAAATTGTATCAACAGGAAGGTATGTACAAGAAGATCAAGAACGGGCTAAGGGTATAAAATGGGGGATGAGTTTGGATATGGTTGGACAGAATACAGCTTTAACTGGGGGCACATTTTTGATTGAGAAAATGCCTGATCCTGCGGCTATTTGGACAAGAGGAAAAGAAAAGCATACCGAATGGGGTGGGAGCCCGATGAGGAAAGATCAACTGAAACCCCATTACATGAACGACTTATCAATCTCCGTTTTCGAAGATATTGGTAAAAGAAAGAACTGGGTAGTTAATTTCAATCCATTTGAAGGAGGAAGTGATCATGTGCCATTTTTACGGGGTAATATTCCTGCGGTCTTACTTTGGCATTTCACAGATCAATTCTACCATACAGATCAAGATAGAATTGACAAGGTATCTGCTACTACTTTGAAAAATGTAGGGATTGGTGCGATGTCAATTTCTCTTTTATTGACAGAGAATAAACCTGAGGTGGCAGAGTTACTGCTAAATCAAATAGAGAAAATAGCGCGTGATAGGATGGTAGAAGAAGCAGCGCTAAGTAACAAAGCCCTAAAGAATGGAGAAGCATTTGAGCAGGAGAAGGAAATTTTAGATACTTGGTCAAAGTACTATCGTGATGTACTGAGTACTGTTGTTGATTTGGAAGCCCCGAATGCCGATGAATTGAATGCCTTAATCGAAACTGCGAAAAGTAATCTCGCTAAACTCACTAAAAGCTTAATTGCGGAGTTAAAGTAGGTTATTTTTTTTTTATTAAATCAGGAGGCTACCTCAGTTTTTTCGACTTTCTCTTCTTCTACGGGTTCAACCTCGGCTTCATTCAAATATCGATTGAGACGTTTCCTAACTTCAGGCGTGGATAAATTACCATGAATAGTACCATTTCTGGCGATTGACACTTGACCAGTTTCTTCAGAAACAATGAGTACTAAAGTATCAGTAGCCTCAGACATGCCAAGAGCGGCCCTGTGTCTTAGTCCCCACTGAGCGGGAAGGTTGTCTCTCTCACTTACTGGTAGAAGGCATCTGGCTGCTTTTATTTTTCCTTCATATAAAATCACAGCACCATCGTGGAGAGGACTGTACTTGTTGAAAATAGAAATTAAAAGCCTCTTAGAAATAAAAGCATCTAATAAATCACCACTGTCGGCATAGAATTTTAGCTCAGTATTTCGTGAAAACACCATTAATGCTCCTGTATTTGAACCAGATAGAGTTTTTGATGCTTCAACTACAGCGGCTATGTTCATGTTGACTTTTGGTTTTTTCTTTCTCCAGATGAGTAAGTTCTCAAAAATCACGTTTCGTCTAAAAGAAGTTTTACCGAGAATGATTAGAAATTTACGAATCTCTTGAGAAAAAATAATGATTGCAGCCAATACGCCAACCCCCATGAACTGACCCAGAATACCGGCTAAAAGCTCCATTTGAGCAGCTCTTACCACTAAGTATATCAAATAGAGAGATAAAAAGCCGATTAAAACTCTCACGGCAGCACTGCCTTTCAAAAGCTTATATACTTGATAAAGGAGTACACTCACCAATAGAATATCAACGATGTCTACCCATCTGACGTCAAGAAATCCTAATTTAAAAGCGTAGATCACGAATAGGTAGATTTATAAAGTTCAATTGTTTCCTTGGCTTCCTTTACGTCATGAACCCGCAATAAACTGGCTCCGTTCATTAAAGCTATCATATTAAGAGCCGTTGTCCCGTTCAAAGCTTCATGCGCAGTAATGCCTAAAGTTTTATAAATCATGGATTTTCGAGATAGCCCTGCAAGTAAAGGTAGCCCTAATGCTTTAAAGTAATTTAAATTTCGCAATATCTCATAGCTCTGATCAGGTGTTTTTGAAAATCCGAACCCAGGGTCTAAAATTATATCCGAAACACCTCTTAGCCTTAGTTCATCCACCTTGCGGGCAAAAAGTAATAGGACTTCTTTAATGAGATGATCATAATTAGAATTTTCGACCATATTTTGAGGTGTGCCCTTCATGTGCATCATAATATAAGGGACTTTTAAATCCACTATTGTATCAAACATGAGCGGGTCTAGTTCTCCTCCTGAGATATCATTTATCATGCATGCCCCGGCTTCAATAGCTGTTCTTGCCACCTCACTTCTAAAGGTATCAACAGAGATATTAGTCGAAGGAAATTCTTTAATAATTAATTCAATGGCTAGAATTACGCGCTTTAATTCTTCTTGACTGCTAATATGGTCAGCCCCTGGTCTTGATGAATAGCCGCCTATGTCGATAATAAGTGCCCCATCTTTTAACATCTTTTCCGCAGCGGTCAGGATAGTACCTGACTGAGTTTTTCTACTTAAGGAATAGAAACTATCAGGAGTGACATTCAGGATTCCCATTACGGCCGGAGTTTCTAGCGAAACCAGACTTCCCCGTAAATTCAATGTATTTTTAATCTTAAATATTTTATCTTTCGCTTTCAATGAATTCCTTTAGTATTTAAACCAATCACCTTGGAGGAGCAAACAGTAGGCGAATATAAGCAAGTTATAGAGGCCTGTAAAGACATATTTTTTAATAAGACTAAGGATTACGGTACTGCTTGGAGGATCTTAAGATTACCCTCTATTACAGATCAAATATTTATTAAAGCGAAACGTATTCAATCCATTCAGAATAAAGGCAATCAAAAAGTGGAGGATGGTATTACTGGGGAGTTCATCGGGATTATTAATTATTGTATCATCGCACTAATTCAAATGGAACTTTCAGCAAACGATCCGTTAGAGTTGGACGTAGAGAAACTTCAGCCCTTGTACGATCAAAAGGTAGAAGCCACTTTTAATTTATTGATGGATAAAAATCACGACTATGGAGAAGCTTGGCGCGATATGAGGGTGAGTTCTATGACTGATATTATCTTAATGAAGTTGCTTCGAGTGAAGCAAATAGAAGATAATCAAGGAGTTACGATTATTTCAGAGGGAATAGACGCGAACTACCAAGACATGATTAACTATTCTATTTTTTGTTTGATTTTAATGGGCTTTGCTAAATGATGAAAGTATTAAATTCTATTGCTAGAGTACTTGTTGGAGGACTGTTTATTTTTTCTGGGGTAATAAAAATTAATGACCCAGTAGGGACTCAGATTAAATTAGAAGAGTACTTTACTGTTTTCGCTATCGACATAGCGCCATTTTTTGAAGCATTAAAACCTGCTTCATTATTCCTTTCAGTTTTTTTGTCTACACTCGAAATTCTTCTCGGGATAGCAGTATTACTTAAATATAAGCCCAAAATCACCACTGCTGCTCTTTTAGGGATGATTGTTTTTTTTACTTTTCTAACCTTCTACTCGGCTTATTTTAACAAGGTGACTGACTGTGGCTGTTTCGGTGATGCGATTAAATTGACGCCTTGGCAGTCGTTTATCAAGGATATTATTCTTTTGGTATTCATCCTAGTCTTGTTTTTGAATAGGAAAAAGGATGAAGTTTTGACTTACCTTAAGATTAAAAATATCGTCCTCTCTGTTTCGCTGGCGTTTTGCTTGCTGATTTCGTACTTGGCTATCACGCATTTGCCATTTATAGATTTTAGGGCCTATAAGGTGGGTACACATATTCCAACAGCCATGTTGCCGCCAGTGAATGACCCAAACCAATTGCCGAAAATCACAAATTTTGCCGTTTGGAGTGACAACAGTGACGAAACTCAGAATGTCCTATCGGGAAGAAAGTTACTCGTGATTGTACACGAAGTAGATAAAACGAATATTGATGCATATACAGAATTAATGTCTCTCATTCCTGCCATATCAGCGGGGGTAGAGGCCGTTGCTATTACAGCCTCTTCTGGGCCTCAGTTTGAGTTGCTAAGACATCAGGTGCAATTGGCAATCCCCTATTTTTACTCCGATGCTACGCTATTAAAAACAATGATCCGGGCTAATCCAGGACTTGTTTTGATAGAGGATGGGAAAATTCTTAAAAAATGGCACTTTAACGATATTCCTTCTGCGAGTGAAGTTATGGGCGAATTTTAAAAAATGAATTCAACTAATAGAATTTACTTAATTGGTCTTCCGGCTTCTGGTAAATCTACTTTGGGTAAAGCCTTAGCAGAGAAATTAGGTTTGCCATTCGCTGATTTAGATTTGGAAATAGAGAAAAGTTGTGGGATGACGATTCCTGATTACTTCTCATTTCAAGGGGAGGGTAATTTTAGAATTTTGGAGAAGGAGACCCTGCATAACTTTTCTTCACAACATGATCGTTTTGTTTTAGCAACGGGTGGCGGTACTCCATGTTTTCATTATAATATGGATTTCATGAATCAGACGGGGCGGACTGTTTTTTTGGATGTAACTGCTGGCGATATTGCCTTAAGAATTGTAGACCAGGGAGTAGAGAATAGGCCACTTTTTACAAGTTACGATCATCAGGATATCATTCAAGAGGTACGGGATTTAGCAGAAAAGAGAATGCCTTTTTATGGTCAAGCACAAATAAAAATAAGAGACAATCGAATCACATTGGAAAAGGTAGTCTCTTATCTTTAAACTAGTTGTTACTTAAAAATTTAGGCCGAAAGTTAGCTGAGTACTTGTAATGTTATGGTTGATGATGGCTAATGGGGAGTCAAGATTATTGCTAAGTCTGTAACTCCTGAATGATTCATTAAATTGAGTGTTTGATACGGACAGGTCTAAGAAATACTTACCCATATTAAGACCCACACCTCCAGAAATTGTTTGTCTTGATCGATCTAATTCCACATCATCGAAATTACTTTGATACGGATCCCCTAACTTCGCATAGCCAAGTCGGAGTCGAAAAATATCATATCTGTACTCTCCCCCAAGTCGGATATTAACAACGCTATTATAAACATTTTCTATTGTACTATTATCGTTGCCAGCGAAGAAGTCTACTGAAGAAATGCTAGCGTTTGCATAGTTCAAATGTTCAACATCCATTGTAATGAAGCCACTTTTGTTAAAGAAAAAGGCTAAACCAGCATTGAACCTCGCAGGTGTTTTTAAGTTGAAATTAGAAACAAAAACATCAGTGGCTGTTTCTAATCGATTAAGTACCGTGTCCTCTAAGATAAGGCGATTGCCGTTGTCGTCTAAGAAATTCGCAACATCATAATTGTTCCAATCAGAAACATAAACGTTATCGCCTTCTTCATTGAAATCATAGAAGGTTGGTGTCGTGTATGATATACCAAATCGTATGGCGTCAGTTGGGCGAATAATAAGGCCGAGGTTGAAATTAACCCCAGTTCCGCTTACATCGAGCCTTTCATCGATAGTGAAGGAGTTAAGAGGTTGATTTGTGAATTGCTCTGTAAAAACTCTACTGTTTCCGTAGTTGGCCGAAGTAATGCCCAGACCTGCGCCAAAATAAATTTTGTCCTTGTAGTTGCTACCATAGGCAATGTTAACCTGATCAGTAAATCCCGTATTTCTAATTTGTTCAGTTTGTGAGGGGAAACCTAAAACTGGTGAGTTATAAAAAGTCTCATCATTAGGGTCTGGGTTAATAATATAGTGATCATAACCTACTTGGGCAATGCCATTTAATTCATCAGGAAAGAATGAGTCAGCCTGCTGAAGCATTCCATCAATAATTGAATTGTTGTTGTTGGCTCCGTTGATTAGAACATTCCTCTTAAAGTTATTGGTTCGGTTATAAGTAATCCCTAAAGTGCCGCCCCTAAAATCGCCAGGGACAAGGTCACCTTTGTTGAAATTAATTACAACACCGAGGTTGGTGATAGAAAATCGATTTGCTTCGTCATTATTGGTTTCACCAAAGGCTGCACCTTCGGTTTGGTTTGAAGAAAAGCCAGGAGTGAAAATAAATTGCGAGCGATTAAATAGTCCTAAGCCAGCGGGGTTCAGAAATGTGGCACTAATATCACCACCTAACACTGAGCCAGCACCTGCCAGTCCTGTGATCCTAGCGGACCCAAAATTCTGCAGTTGACTGTACCTTAGAGCGTCATTATAATACCCGAAGGAACCTGCTTCGATTTGTGCCTGGCTAGTGTGCATTAGGCAGACCATGCCCATGCTCACTAAAATAAGCTTATAAGTAAATTTCATTTTATGAGTTTTTGATTATGAATTAATTACCTCTTCCGCTTCTTGAAGAACTAGAACTTGAAGACCCTCTTGAACTTGAACCAGAGCTCCCACTGCTTCTCGAAGAACCAGAGCCTGATGACCTTGAAGAGCTACTCCCTACAGAGCCAGAAGACCTAGAATTTGACGATCTTGACGAATTACTCTTACTCGATGAAGAGCTAACGCCTCCTCTTGAACTTGAAGATGAACTTCTGCTGTTAGAGCTTCTAGAATAAGTTGGCGTATTTGTTCTTGATGAGCTAGACCTTGAAAATAAGCTGCTTGACGCTCTGCCGGCAGTAGTCCTAACCGTTGAGCTATTTGATCGTGTGTTTGTACTTCGAACGCCATTATTTCTCACGTTAGATGATCTCGTGCTTCGGTTAGAGTTTCCAAATTCATAAGCATTAGTACTCACTCGAGAGCTTCTGCTATTGCTCACTGCACTACGGCTTCTTGTACTTGTTGGAGCATTAGTGCTACTTGCGCTACTTCTAGTGTTAGCAGAGGAAGTAAGTCTACTAGACCTTGTTGAAGGTGCAGACCCATTTACAGCATCAGCACGCACACTACTAACCGTTGTTGAAGATATTCTTCCACTTCGTATTACCTGTCTGTCATTAGCGCCAATGTTATTGCCGTTGTCTATGATTACATTGTTGGCGACTATTATATTGTTGAAGCCTCCATTGCGCCAGCCATTCCCTCTATTCCAACCCCATGGATTTCCGAAGTTACCTGCGAACATAGGTGGGCAATAGAATGAATTGAATCCCCAAAAAGGATCGTAAAACCTATTTTGTCCCCAAAAAGGATCAAAGAAGGGATCGCGAAATCCGTAAGAATTGATGCCTATGGAATTCATACCAAACCTTGAGAAAGGAGAAAACCCAAAGGAGGAGAAGCCAACATTAAAACCTACGTTTGGCCTGTTGAAGTCTCTAAAGGAAGATCTATTTGTTCTTCTATTAGTAACGTTCGTGTACGAATTCATCCTAGCGTCATTACCTAAGTAATATTGATCATACCAAGCTAATTGAAACTGTAAGTCTGAAGCCATTAATCTATTAAAACTGCGTTCATCCCAGTCACTATTCCAATCTAGCGGTAATTCATAATAGGCAAGATTCTGATTTTCATAATCCCATATAAAGTCACTATAATTTAAATTGGTAGCTCGTGTAACCTTGGCGGTCTCTTCGAAATAGTAGACATCTTTAGATTCGCCATTATTGTATTTGCTAATTAAGGTTGGATCTACCTTTTCTGTAGAGTAATCTCCTAAAATGAAAGCTTTTTCATTTGTAGCAATTACTTCTTCTGAGGTTTCTAAAATTGTTGGTCTTTTAGTTCTATCCGATGTCGTAAAGTAGACATCGTCATATTCATTGGTTTGTTGAATTTGGTTTGGCGTGCAAGCAAATAATGCAAGCATGCTTAGTGGTGCCATTATAATCGGGATGTAGTTTTTCTTTTTCATCTGAATACCTTTCTGGCGTTTAATGTTACGTCTATTTAATAAATTCGGTCGATAAAATAACGGAATGCTCTATCTTTACGACCAGTGTTTTAACATCCATTAACAAACAAGATTCATACCAAACAAACGATATGAGCAAAGGATTGCCAAAAAGAAGTGAAGATTATTCGTTATGGTACAACGAATTGGTTAAAAAAGCAGATTTAGCTGAAAATTCGCCTGTAAGAGGATGTATGGTGATTAAGCCTTATGGCTTTTCCATTTGGGAGAAGATGCAAGCTGAATTAGACCGTATGTTCAAAGAAACGGGTCATTCAAACGCTTATTTTCCGTTATTTATCCCTAAATCTTATCTAAGCAAAGAAGCCAAGCACGTAGAAGGCTTTGCGAAAGAATGCGCTGTTGTAACTCATTATCGTTTAATGAATGATCCGAATGGTAAAGGAGTGATTGTTGATCCAGACGCTAAGCTAGAAGAAGAACTTATCGTGAGGCCCACTTCAGAAACTGTGATATGGAATACTTATAAGAACTGGGTGCAATCGTACAGAGATTTACCTTTACTTATTAATCAATGGGCCAATGTGGTCAGGTGGGAGATGCGTACGCGATTGTTTTTACGTACAGCTGAGTTTCTTTGGCAAGAAGGACACACAGCCCATGCTACTAAACAAGAAGCGCTAGATGAGTCAACACAAATGATGAATATCTATGCGCAGTTTGCCGAGGAGTTTATGGCAATGCCAGTGGTGAAAGGTATTAAATCTGAGAGTGAAAGATTTGCAGGAGCGCTTGAAACTTATTGCATTGAAGCGCTTATGCAAGATGGTAAAGCTTTGCAGGCAGGAACATCGCATTTTTTAGGTCAAAATTTTGCAAAGGCATTTGAAGTCAAATTCACGAGTAAAGAAGGAGTTCAAGAATACGTTTGGGGTACTTCTTGGGGCGTAAGTACCCGTTTGATCGGTGCCTTGATTATGGCACATTCAGATGACCAAGGATTAGTATTGCCTCCAAAATTAGCGCCAATTCAAGTGGTGATTGTGCCTATATATAAAGGAGAGGAGCAGCTAAAGCTAATCTCGGAGAAAGTAGCAGAATTTACTCAAGGGCTGAAAAAGAAAGGAATCTCGGTTAAATTTGACAGCAGAGATACCTATAAGCCAGGCTTTAAGTTTGCAGAATGGGAATTGAAAGGAGTGCCTGTTCGATTGGCCATTGGGCCGAAGGATTTAGAAAACAATTCAGTAGAAATAGTGAGAAGAGATACTGGTGAAAAGGAATTGTTCAGTTTAGAAAATAACCTTGACGATAAGATTGAAAGCTTACTTGAAGATATTCAAACATCTATCTATAAAAAGGCTTTTGATTTCAGAGCTGAAAAAACTTCTTCTGTAGATACTTATGAAGAGTTTAAGCAAATATTAGACAGTAAAGCTGGTTTTGTGTCAGCTCATTGGGATGGGACGGCAGAAACTGAGGAGAAAATCAAGGAAGAAACAAAGGCAACTATACGTTGTATTCCTTTAGATCAAGTAGCAGAGGAAGGTAGATGTATTTATTCTGGTAAACCGTCTAATGGTAGAGTCTTATTTGCAAGGGCTTATTAATTTGAACCAATAAAAAATGATACCTTAGATGGAAATAATTCTGATCGATGAGTGAGTGGATAACCATCATTTTATTAATATTAATAGGCTTGGCGTTAGTCTATGCTGAACTGATATTTATACCAGGAACTACCATAGTAGGTGTAGTAGGGTTTTTGCTCACAGCAGTTGGGATTTATGTCACTTACGACACCCATGGCTCAGCGGCTGGTAATTATGCGCTTTCGGGTTCTGTTCTCGTATCTATAATCGCTTTAGTGTACAGCTTTAGGGCAAAAACATGGGATCGATTATCGCTCAAAGGGACTAATCTTTCAAAAGTGAATGAAGGCTACCTGATTGACTTAAAAATAGATCAAGAGGGGATCGCTCTGTCAGATTTAAAACCAATAGGGAAGGCTGAATTTCAAAATAAAACGTACGAAGTCACTTCTTCGGGTCAACATGTCTCGGCAGGAAGTAAATTGAAGATTTCCCATCTTGTGGGGAACAAAATCATAGTAAAATCATTAACCACTTAATTATGTCTGAATATTTAATTTTGATTGCCGTCTTTGCCGGTATTTTAATTCTCTTCCTCTTTTTCTACTTTATACCAGTAGGACTATGGATTACAGCTCGTTTCTCTGGAGTCACAATAAGTTTAATTAAGCTAGTGCTAATGAGGGTAAGGAAAGTCCCGCCTAGAATAATTATTGACTCTCTTATCACTGCAACTAAAGCAGGTTTAGAACTTACTTCAGATGAATTGGAAACGCATTACTTAGCAGGGGGGCAAGTGCCTTCAGTTATCAAGGCACTAATTTCAGCAGACAAGGCTAATATTACGCTCGGTTTTAAGCAAGCTACAGCAATTGATTTGGCTGGGAGAGATGTGTTTGAGGCCGTTCAGATATCGGTAAATCCTAAAGTAATCACCACTCCAAAAGTGGCTGCTGTTGCAGCAGACGGTATTCAGTTAGTGGCTATAGCAAGGGTTACGGTTCGTGCCAATATTCAGCAATTGGTTGGTGGAGCTGGAGAAGATACCATTTTAGCCAGGGTAGGAGAAGGCATTGTGACTTCGATCGGTTCGGCAGCTTCGCATAAAGAGGTTTTAGCCAACCCAGATAAAATTTCGAAATTGGTATTGTCACGAGGCTTAGATGCTGGTACAGCCTTTGAAATACTTTCAATTGATATTGCAGACGTAGATGTAGGAGTGAACATAGGGGCAATTCTACAAACTGATCAGGCGCAGGCAGACTTAAAAGTAGCTGAAGCTAAAGCGGAAGAGCGTAGGGCTATGGCAGTTGCAGAAGAGCAAGAAATGAAAGCTAAGTCTCAGGAGGCTAGAGCTAAAGTTATTCTTGCCGAGGCTGAAGTGCCAAAGGCATTGGCTGAAGCTTTAAGATCTGGTCGTCTTGGTGTGATGGATTATTACAGAATGGAAAATATTCAATCAGACACCGACATGCGTGAGTCTATCGCTAACCCAGCGCAAAAACCAGCTAGTACAAAAAAGACTGATGATAGGAGTAAGAAATAATTAATTGTGTTTTCGATAAACCGTGCTGATACTATCAGTACGGTTTTTTTATGTCTAATTCTTTCTTAGCGCCTCCCATCCTTGGGCTTCTTTGGCCGCGAAGGATGATCCGAATTGCTTTATCAAATCATAAACGATAGGAAGTATATCTAATCCTTTAATGCTGAAAACGCCTTGTTTATTCCCCTTAGAAGCAATGAAATAAAAGTCATCTTGACTTTCGAGCTGGGTAAACTGTGGTCTTCGTATAAGTCTTCCTTTTTTATCAGCAAGGCCAACAAGGGTATCTTTTTTTAAGAGAAAGAAGTTGGGGTGAGCATTGATTTCATCGTAGTCCAAGTCAAGAACAAGCACGCCTTGTGGATTTATCAAACCATATAAGCCATTTTGCTTTACTATTGCTAAACCTTCTTTAAATGAGCTAGCAAATTCGTAATTGGGTTGAATGACTATTGCTTCTGATTGATTGATAAAACCCCACATTCCATTCAATTGAACTGCACTTAATCCTTCTGAAAAATCTTTGGCCTTTTGATACCGATTGGCAATTGTGAGTTTGCCTCGTTCTGAGATAAAGCCCCATTCATTATCCTTCTTAATGGCAATTAAACCTTCTTTCCAATTACTTACTTCCTGTATGCCTTTTGTAAGTAGGACAATAGCTTTGTTTTCAAGGTTAAGTAATTCGAATTTTTCTTTTGTTTTAAGGACGATAAACTTTTCGCTGATTTCATAAATTGAATCTCGAGGATTTTCGATTAGTTTAACGCCATTAAAATCGTAGAGCAGCATGCCTTCCTCTAGTTTTTCAGCATAGCAATTAGAGAATACGGTCAAGGGATTAGAATGCCTACGGATTAAAAAATCAGATAGGTTTAATACACCGCTCTCTGTGCCTTGCTGGTAAAAAATTCTATTGCTAACAATCTCGATTTTATCTTTATATGGAGTGATTAACCAGTTACCGTTGGGTTTTATTACGCCTAATTGGTTTTGGTATTTGGCAACTGCCAACTCATTATTGAAGTCTCCAATACTATCGAAAATGAAAGGGCTTTGCTCAAAGCCTTCTGAGGATAATAAACCATACTTTCCGTTTTTTTGAGCTATAATTAAATCACCGAAAGGAAGAACTGTTTCATATGAATACTGGCTAATGCTCTTACCGCTTGGGCTAAAGGCTTGCCATTCTGTTTTGCTGCTACTATGCGTAGCAGCAAATAAGGCTTTAGGATAAAATTGAATCGAGTCGTACATATTTGGTAAGACTTGTATCCCTTCATAGTTTAAAACTCCGTGTCGTCCCGAAAAATTAAGAGCTATTAATTCTGAACTGCTATGTGTGAATGTGGCTAATGGTTGGCCGAAGGCATAAGAGCGGTTTGAGTCGATTATTCCCGCATAATCATCTGTTTGCACAGCGATTGTTGGTCCAAGAATCCAGACATTATCATGATTTATGATATTGCTGTTGCCCGTCTCTTTAGTGATTGTCCAATCACTAAAAGGTAATACTTGAGGGTTATTATTCTTGTATTCAAAGGCTTTGTATTTTGGAGGAATAATCTCATTTCCAGCCTTATCAATTAACCCCTCTTTGTTTTTGAACCTTATTTTAAAGGTGTTTTCGTCATACCTTAAAAGCGTTTCATAAATAAAATCAGACATCATTACTCCCTTTGTGCTCACTAGGGCTGCAAGGTTTTCTGTATTACTTACAGAAAGCGTATTATTATCAAGTTTGGTGATTGCCGTATATTCTAAGGGCAGAAGAACCTTTCCGTTTTTATTTAACAGACCGTATGTATACTCTTTCCCTATTTTTTTGGCTACAATTAACGTCTCACCTACGGGTTCAATCCATTGATATGCTGTTGGTATAACTTCTTTACCGCGAGAGTCAATCAAGCCATAGTCGTTCAGTATGGAAAAGTTGCTCCTGATGCCAATAATGTATTTTTCGTCAACAAAGGGATAAAGACTAGAGTAGTAATGTCTGGTTATTCTAGTTCCGTTGGTAGAGGCTAAAGCCCACTTTTCGTTTTGTTTAAGCCCAATTGTTTCTTCGTTGATCTCAAAACTACCATTTGACCAACCGATCTCGTTAAATTCTGCGTTGAATATTATTTGAGACGAAGAGGTGTTTCTGAGTCCTATTTTCGAATGATCGGAGAATCTCTCAAAGACATCCTGAGCGTGGATGTCAATGCTCAGGTACAGGCATATTATAAATAAAAAAGAGGAGCGAAGAGTCATGATAGTAATTAGGAGTCAAGCTTAATGAAATTTAAAACCAATCAGAAACCTATTTACTTAAGAAGCGCAGATTATGGGTTGACAGCGTTCTTATCCAAATCGAATAAGTTATTCAATAGGTCTATTAACGTTTCGGCTTCACCTCGCTTACAAGCGGCCTTTAACTGAAGTACTGGAAGCTTAATGATCTTTTGAGTAATGCTTTTAGAAAATCGATCTGCGAACTCAGCCATTTCTGGGGTTGCATTTTTTAGATGCTTGGTGAGTTCTTCCTGTCTAATTTGCTCTAGAGCTCCTTTGAGTTTATGTATAGTAGGAGAAACTTCCATTTCTTTAGACCAGCCTTCTAATTCTAGGAGTGCGTCAGCAATAATAACTTCTACTTCAGGAATAGCAGCTTTCCTCTTGTCCACAGCAGCAGAAGCCTTCTCACTAATTTCATCAATATTAAAAAGAGTGAAATTATTTAAGTTGCCTACCTCTGGGTTAATGCTTCGAGGGATTGATAAATCAATAAGGTATTTGAATTGATTTGTATTCAAATCAAAACTATTAATATCAATTACATGAATAGATTTGGCAATAGATGATATGACTATGTCATGGTCAGCTAGGGCATTCTTTAATTCACTGAAATCAATAGCAGTTTGATTACACTCAGTGGCTAATTGTTGCGCTTTCTCCAAGGTTCTATTGCAAATGGATACCGTCAAAGGAGTTTCTGATAAGTATCTACAAATGTCTGCACCTAACTCTCCAATGCCCAAGATTAGAACTTTGGGCTCAACGATATTGGCCGCTAAGGATTGAATAAGTTCCGAAGCAGCATAAGAAACACTAGCGGCACCATCTCTAAACGATGTTTCTTGGAAAACCCGCTTACTGCTGTAAAAAATACTATGCATTAAGCGATGCAAGAAAGGACCTGCTAAACCGGCATCTGCGCACCACTGGTAGGCATGCTTTACTTGTCCTGAAATCTGTAAGTCACCAACTACTTGGGCATCTAACCCTAAAGAAACTCTGTATAAGTGCTCAACGGCTTTTGAGCCAGTGAATGAGTTGAAGTATTCGAAATAAGACTTAGCTGTGTTTATTCCTTTTTTGATTGATATGAGATTGACTATGTTCTCATCTAAATTCAGTTCAGAGGAATAGTAAACCTCAGTTCGATTACAAGTAGAAAGGATCAAGGCCTCTGAAATAGGTAGGACTTGCGCCATTTCGCTCAATAATTGTTTAATCGTCAATTCATCAATAGAGATTATTTCGCGAATCTCTACCGGTGCTTTTTTGTATGACAGACTTATAGACCTAAAATTCTCCTGCATTCCTATACTACTATCCTCTGCTAAATTCTACGGCAAAAATAACTCCTACACGAGTGTAAAAAAAGCGATCAAAATCATCTATTGCTATTTAGAATGAATTTAAACAATGATAAGCTTAATCACATTTTTAAATGAACACCGATTTTAACAACAATTAATATTTAATTATAATTTAAAATATACATATATTATATTTTAAGTTATAATTTGTTCTATGTTTTCGTTCAGACGGCTTATTCGTGATTACTTTGGTTTTTCTAAAACACAGACTAATGGATTTATGGTATTAATGCCGATGCTTTTGATAATTCTAATATTACCTACTCTCTATCGAAACCTAACCCCAAAAACATACGATAAGTTCGAAAATGATGGTGTAAAGTTGGATAGCTTGGTAGCCCTTTGGTCTAAAATCATTAAGCCGGCCGAAGTCAATTCAGTGGTAATTAAACTTCGGGCTTTTGACCCAAACTTGTCTTCAGTTGAGGAGCTCATTGAGTTAGGCATTTATAGGTCGTTAGCAGAGAGGTTAGATAATTACAGGAATGCTGGAGGTAAATTCAAAGCAAAATCTGATATGAAAAAGATATATGGAATGCCTGATAGCTTATATTTGGCGCTAGCTCCATTTATTCAAATCTCTGCGCCTGCGGAAGTAAAGAAAGAAGTCGCTCAAAAGCAATCAGATGCAAACCGAACGAATAAATATTCAATCAAGGAGACGAATGAACCTGTAAGTATTGCCGCAGATGTTATTTCACTTGATGTTAATAGCGCTGACACCACCGCTTTTCAAAAGTTACGAGGAATTGGACCTGCTTACTCAAAACGCATAGTGAAGTATAGAAACGCTTTGGGAGGCTTTGTTGAAGTAGAGCAACTCAAAGAAGTTTATGGTATTTCAGATACTTTATTCAATGAAATAAGTACACAACTTTACCTTGAGCAAACAGTGATAAAAAAGGTCAGTATCAATTTGGCAACTTTTAAAGAACTGAATTCCCATCCTTACATCTCCTTTGAACAGACCAAAGAGATTTTAAACCTTAAGAGTAAAAATGGTAAGTTTAATTCTTTAGACGATTTAAAGAAACTTACACTTTATGATTCAATTCAGCTTCACAAGCTTTTACCTTACCTTAAATTTTAGGCTTTACATTTTCTATTATGCAGCTTTCTTTATGAATTGAACGTATTGGTTACGACTCTACAAAATATGTTGTGCTATTTATTTTGTCATGAGAATCCTTTGGAAGCTAAATCATCTAAAAACGGACATTAAATGGCATTAATTTTGCTTAACTGGTACTTGTGAATTTATTACAACGAGAGAAATGATGATTTTATTTGAAAAATATATTAACTTTAATTAAACCTTCAACGAAAGTTCAGTGTCTACAAATTAAAATGAAGTTCTTAAACCGAAACATACTGCTAAAATCAATTGCAATGCTTGCACTCCTGACAGTATCGGTGTTAGGTAATGCCCAGAATGAGGCCTTGTCTAATCTTCAAATAAACAATGATCCTAAGCTCAAAGTAGAAATTTTCCCAAACCCTACAGCTGATTTTCTAACCATTGACCTCTCAAAATTAGACCTTAAAAAGCCAAATATTGAAATCAGGAATATTATTGGTAGTAAAATGGTGATGATTAAAGAGCACTCGGAAAAAAAGAAAATAAGGGTGGATGTTAGTGCCTACCCTAGAGGCTACTACTTAGTATTGGTCAA
>JBLIES010000005.1:0-42018 GCA_047633135.1 Roseivirga sp. | reverse complement strand
TAAAGATCCATGGTTTTGCAAAACTCTTGTACAAAGGATTAGAGTTTTTAGAGTTTAAGCAGTTGAATGAAGTGTATTTCGATACACTTAGAATAGCATGCGACTCTGCATTGGCTGATAAGATCAAAACTATTGCGGAGGTAAATCAGTGTAATTTCAGGTATTTCAAAAACGGAGATATTGGCATTGCAGTGGATGAAACGACAAGAGTAGAAGATGTAGAGGTGATTCTGAATATTTTCGCAGAAGCCACTGGGCAAGTGATGAAATTTGATTTAGATGCAGAAGCAGCTGACTTAGAAATCAACTGGCCTAAAGAGTTAGAAAGAACTTCAGAATTTATGACTCACCCGGTATTCAATCAATACCAATCTGAGCATGAAATGTTGAGGTATATCAAAAGACTAGAAAATAAGGATTTGTCCTTAGTGCACTCCATGATCTCTCTTGGTTCTTGCACAATGAAGTTAAATGCTACTTCAGAAATGGTGGGGGTGACATGGCCAGAGTTTGGTGATATTCATCCCTTTGCTCCAAAAGACCAGACGAGAGGTTACCACATGATGTTCAATGATTTGGTAGACTGGTTATCAGAAATCACTGGTTTTTATGATGTTTCTCTTCAACCAAACTCAGGTGCTCAAGGCGAATATGCTGGTTTGATGGTGATTAGAGCTTACCATGAAAGCCGTGGCGATCACAATAGAAATATTGCGATCATTCCAACCTCAGCGCATGGTACTAATCCAGCCTCGGCAGTGATGGCAGGCATGAAAGTGGTACTTGTTGGCTGTGATGAACGTGGAAATATAGATTTAGAGGATTTAAAGTCTAAGGTGGCGCAACACAGCGAAAACCTAGCTTCATTAATGGTGACTTACCCTTCTACTCACGGTGTATTTGAGGAGAATATCAAAGACATCTGTCAACTTATTCATGACCATGGTGGGCAAGTATACATGGATGGTGCCAACATGAACGCTCAGGTTGGATTAACAAGTCCAGGCTTAATTGGAGCAGACGTTTGTCACTTAAACTTACACAAGACCTTCTGCATACCTCACGGTGGTGGTGGGCCTGGCATGGGACCAATCGGTGTTGCAGAGCATTTAGCGCCATTCTTGCCCAATAGTGTCGTAATGGAAACCACAGGTGGTGACCAACCAATAAGTTCAATTTCTTCAGCCCCCTGGGGTAGCGCGAGTATTCTGGTAATTTCTTATGCCTACATCGCAATGATGGGAGCAGAAGGCCTAGCCAATGCTACGAAAATTGCTATTCTCAATGCCAACTATATTAAGGCGAGGCTAGAGAAGGAATTCAAAATTCTTTACACAGGTAAAAACGGACGTGCTGCTCATGAAATGATAGTGGATTGTAGGGCTTTCAAAGCACAGAATATCGAAGTGGAAGATATTGCCAAGCGTTTGATGGACTATGGGTTCCATTCTCCAACGGTTTCTTTTCCAGTAGCCGGTACTTTTATGATTGAGCCTACGGAGTCTGAGTCAAAAGTAGAACTTGATCGTTTCTGTGAAGCGATGTTGAGCATCAGACAGGAGATTAAAGAGATCGCTGATGGATTAGCGGACGAGAATGACAATGTAGTGTTGAATTCGCCTCATACAGCGAGCATGGTGTTAGAAGGACAGTGGGAACGACCTTATTCTAGAGAGAAGGCGGTATACCCTGCTCCGTATGTTAAAGGGTCTAAATTCTGGCCAACTGTGGGTAGAATCGATTCTGCCTATGGCGATAGAAACTTAATGTGCAGCTGTATTCCGATTGAGGAGTACGCAGATGAAGCTGAGTTAACGGTTTAACCAAGAGTAATATTAATTTAAAGGCCTCGCTATTGAAATAGCGAGGCCTTTTTCCTTTAAGCGTGTTGAAGTGCTTGTTCACTTCGTTGATACTTACTGTAGAATTGATAAGGAAGGTACAAAGCTGCAAATACTACAAAGGAGATAATTAAGAAGGTTTCAGCTAAGTCAAACTTTTGAGATGACTCGATTGCACTGTTTGACATAAGGGTGCTAAGTCGATTACTGAATTCACTTGGAGTATCTTCCTCTAGATTACTCGAATAATATTCGGATTGAATGGCTTGCACCTTGAGTTCTGAACGTTTCGAACCTAATAGAGACTGACTGAAAAAAAGTATAGCAAGACACAAGCATACGACACTTGCATAGCCTCCGATAAAAGCGAGTTTTTTGATCATGGTATAGTATTTTTTGGTGGTTAATAATTTTAAATCATCTTCAATTTGAAGGGCATAATCAGGCATTACTTTTTCTTTGGTAAGTGAAAAGGCCTCAGAAAAATCTATGCTTCCATCCTCTATTAGCATTTCTGTTGCGCAAGAAAGGTGGTCAACCAAATCATCCATGAACTGGGTATTCGTAAAGCCTTGCTGCAGCAGCTAGCTTCTTATCTGCTGTGTTTGTATTGCGTCTATCATGATACAGCTTGTTTTTGCTTGCCAAAAAGTAAGTAGAGGGTAGATTGAAAATCAGACAACTCTTGCATAGCTGGAGCGACAAGGCCAGTTCCTTTCTGGGTAAGCGAGTAATACTTTCGAGTCCTATTGCCCACTAAAACGGATTCTGTTGATGGTATCCCTCGTTGGTTAGAGCATGAAGTGTAGGGTAGAGCGAACCTTCCTTAATAAGGATTCTTCCTTCGGTTTTCTCTTTCACCCTCTGCACTATTTTATAGCCATACATTCTATCCTCTTCGGAAAGGAGCTTTAAAATAATAGGTTTTAGTATGCCTTTTAATAATTCTCTTGAATACATAGAAGAATGATACATCGTAATACGATGTACGTCAATTATTTTTGAATTAATTATTGACGGGTAGATTTTATGGCGATTTTTTCCACCACTCGAATAAATTTCAGTTGAGACTGTACATTCAACTTATTTTTTGCGTAGTTATGCTTTCATAAGCCCTTGTAATTCATCTGTCTTGATTAGCTATTCAATTCTCACATTTACTAACCCAATTCTGCTTTGGGGACTTTTGGCTTTGGCCATTCCTGTGATCATCCACCTTTTCAATTTTAGAAGGGTTAAAAAGATTCAGTTTTCAAATATTGCTCTGCTTAAAAGGGTTAAAGAGGAGACTTCTTCAAAGCGAAAACCGGTAGAGCTTTTGATCTTGGCTTCTAGGCTGCTTTTCATTGCTTTTTTAATTCTGGCCTTCGCTCAGCCCATTTTCAAGGATAAGAACAACGCCTTAGCGCTCAACGAAGAAGCCTTGATCTACCTCGATAACTCAATGAGCATGGACATGCCAGTGAATAATGAGCAATCTGCGTTTGATATGGCTTTCTCCTTGGCGACAGGTGTTGCGGGTGCCTATCCGGAATCGGCAAAGTTTAAATTTTTAGAAAACGGGTATGGTAATTCACTCAATACAAATTATACAGCGGCATCGATAAAAGATAGGTTCACTGAAATGCAGCTCTCTGGCGTTGGGAGGACTTTGGCAGAAATACAATCTAGAATAGCCGCAAGTGCTTTTGCAGGAGATGTGTTTTTGATCAGTGATTTTCAAAAGAACCAATCGGCTGATTTAGAGGCGATAATAAAGGACACCCTGAGGAATTATTATTTGGTGCCCACCATAAGCGAAAGTAGTAGTAACCTGTCTTTCGATACGGCCTACTTAGCCAATAGCTTTTTATTGGGCGCTTTGAAAAACGAATTGAAAGTGGTGGTCAGAAACGAAGGAAAACAAGATTATGAAAATGTAAACCTTCGCTTATTTTTTGATGGGCAATTGGCCAGTACAGCGCAAATCAATCTGAAAGCCAACGGTAGCAACGAGCATTCTTTTGAAATAAACGCAAATGCTGAAGGTCTTAATAAGGTTCAGATCTCAATTGATGACCCTGATGTTGTTTTTGATAATGAATTCAATATCACGCTAAATAATATTGAAAAAGTAGCTGTAAACGAAGTGAGGATAGCCAATTCAAGTCCTTATGTAAGTCAATTATATGCCGAGAATGATCTTTTTACTTACCAGTCTTTTGACGCGAATAGCCTAGATAATAACCAATTGATCCAAGGAGATATTATCGTGCTCAATCAATTGAATAGTTTTTCAAATCAATTGATCTCAGCTTTAGCTCAAGTTTTAGCCAAGAACGGAACAGTTTTAATCATCCCATCCGCTACAATGCCGGCTGACGGTCTTGCAGGTTTAGGTTTAGGCTTACGGACTGACTCTAAAGAGCGTTTGGCCCTTGGTCAACCAGATTTTCAGAATCCGTTTTTCGATGGAATTTTCGAAGAATTAGACGAGGCCATTGCCATGCCCGAAGCGTCAAATGATTTTAGGTTGATGAACAGCGAACTAGCCATACTTAAGTTTAAGAATGGCAGAGCGTTTTTGTCAAAAGCCGATATTCCTCTTGGGAATGCGTATTTCTTTTCAAGTGATTTTGGTGATGCTTCAACAAGTTTCCCAAATCATTCACTCTTTGTGCCCGTCATGTATAAGCTGGCGCTAGGAAGCAAAGTGAACTTATCGAGACTTTATTATTTGACAGATGAGCAGACCATTGTGTATCCACTTCAACAAACACTTACGTCTACTAATATCCTGACACTCGAGAATGAGACGAAGAAGATTACTCCTGATCAGCGGATTGTTGGCAAGAGTTCGGTGATGGAAGTGCCGAAAGATGAATTAACGGCAGGACACTATCAGCTAAAGAATGGGGAAGAAACCTTAGGGACCTTAGCTTTTAACCAGTCAAAAACGGAGTCTTCTATTAGCCGATATACCTTAGAAGAGCTCAATGAGCTTGCGCAAGTAGATCATTTGTATGTGATCAATGCGGTAGATGCACTCGATGTTGACCGCGAATTGACCTCGGGAATCAAAGGAATCAGCTTATGGAAATATGCTTTGCTATTCGCTTTGCTTTTTCTCTTTGTGGAAATAATTTTAATCCGATATTTGTAGTATGGAATTCATTATCCGTGGTGCAAAGATTTTAGACCCCTCATCTCCCCATCATTCACTTGTCAGAGACATTCTCGTAAAAAATGGTGTCATTGAAAAAATCGATGGCCATATTGATTTCGATGGTTTGACCATCACTGAGACAGATTTAAGAGTTTCTCCAGGATGGTTTGACATGCGGTCGCTCATCACCGACCCAGGTAAAGAGCATAAAGAGGATTTGGAATCAGGTGCAGCAGCAGCAGCAGCAGGTGGTTTTACAGAAATACTCCTTTTGCCAAATACCGATCCTGTGATTTCTAACAAGAACAGCATCAGTTATTATCAGAAATGGAACAAAACAGCAGCGGTAAGCCTGCATCCTTCAGCAGCAATCAGTTTAGGCTGCAAGGGTGAAGAGTTATCAGAAATGATCGACTTGCATACCGCAGGTGCCGTTGCCTTTACAGATGGAATCGAGCCTATTTGGCACACTGATATTCTACTTAAAAGTCTACAATACTTACAGACGTTTGATGGTGTTTTAATCAATAGGCCAGAAGACAAAATGCTGACTGCCTTCGGTACCATGCACGAGGGAGAAATGAGTACGAGTTTAGGAATGAAAGGTATGCCTGAGTTGGCCGAAGAGGTCATGATCGACAGGGACATAGAGTTACTTAAATATACAGGGGGCAAAATTCATTTCAGCCTAGTGTCTTCCGCAGGAGCAGTGCAAAGAATCAGAGCGGCAAAAGCAGCAGGTTTAAAAGTTACTGCAGATGTAGGAATTCATTATTTGATATTTACAGATCAAAATCTATCGAGTTATGATGCTAACTTTAAAGTAAACCCTCCTTTCAGAAATGAGTCAGACCGAAAAGCGCTGATAGAAGGCGTGATGGACGGAACGATTGATGTCATTGTTAGTGACCATCAGCCTCATGACCAAGAGAGTAAACAGCTAGAATTTGATTTGGCTGACTTTGGTGTAATAGGTATGCAAACATTTTATCCAGCCCTATTGAAAGTCTTCGGAGAGAAGGCGGAAGAATACTTGGATAGATGCATCAATAATCCTCGAAAAATATTAGGTATGGACTCACCATCAATTGCAGAAGGACAACAAGCCAATCTTACCTTGTTTTCGCCTTCCTTGTCATGGGATTATAATAAGTTGAGCAATGCTTCTAAGTCAGTAGCATCTCCTTTTATCAACCAAACCCTACAGGGTAAAGTCGTGGCTATCATCAACAATGGAGAATTAATCCACCATGTTTAAAATCAATCCTAAACTGAGAAACTTAGCAGTGCGCTACGGTTCCATCACGGCTCTATTTACCATTCTGTCCTTTGTAGTCTTCTACTTAATGGGGATGCAGCCTTGGCGAAATTTGGTCTCCTTTGTATTAGATATTTTTGTTATTGGGGTGTTCTTATTCTTGGCAATCAAGGATTATAAGAGTACTGTCAACGGGGGAGAGTTAAGGTTTTACCAAGGGATGACTGTCGGTTTTATTGTGTACATTATTTCAGCTTTGGGCTTTTCATTGTTCTACATGGTGCTGATTGAATGGATAGAACCAGATTTTTTAAGTGAATATATTAAGGTGGCTCAAGAAGATTTAGTTGCGAGAAAGGAAATGATCATCGCGGGTTTGAGCGAGGAAAGTTATAATGAACAGTATTCAAAAATGACAGAGACCACCGTAGGAGTCTTAGTAATTGATTCTTTTATTAAAAGAGTCCTCATTGGATTAGTCCTTACTCCGGTCTTTAGTATCTTACTTAGAACACATCAGCGATAATTTATTGCGTTAATCCAAAGATCAACTCGCTTAAGTAAAATCTCGATTCTTTAGAAGGGTTACTCATTACATTAGAAAAATTATTAATTTCAACCATCAACCTTAAAAAAATAAATTATGGAAGATCAAATAACTACAGGGCAGACCATTAAGAAATGGGGTGTTATCTACGGGGCAATTGTCACTCTAGTCACTATAGTCCCAATGATACTAGATTATCAAACAGGCTTTCTAATATTTGTGAACATAGCTGTAGCCATTGCTATGTATGTTTTAGCAATGAAAGAATTTAAAACCGAAAATAGCGGTTTAATGTCTTTCGGAGAAGGATTTAAAATGGCCTTCGGTATGGCTGCTATTGCGGGTTTAATGAGAGGTGTCGTTTCTTATGCCTACATGAAATTTATTGACCCTGAATATAGTGAAAGGGCGCTGCAAACAGTAAGTGAGGACCTCAGAGCACAAGGAATGGCAGACGAGCAAATTGAACAAACAATGAGTTTTACTTCAGCACTTTCTAATCCAGAAGTAAATTTTTTCGCAACCATCGTTTCTTTATTGCTGGGAGCACTTATTATTGGAGCAATCGTTTCTGCCATCATGAAAAATCAAGAAGACGAATTCTAGCATTTTGATACAAATTTCAGTTGTAATCCCTCTTTTCAATGAAGAGGAATCATTGCCCGAACTAGTGAATTGGATAAGCCGTGTCATGACTGAACACGGCTTAACTTATGAAATCATTATGGTAGACGATGGAAGCACTGATGATTCATGGCTTACCATCCACAAATTAGCCAAGGACTTTCCAATCAAGGCGTTAAAGTTCAACCGTAATTATGGTAAATCTGCAGCCTTGAATATTGGATTTAGGCAATGCCTGGGCGATGTAGTAATCACCATGGACGCTGATCTTCAAGATAGCCCAGACGAAATTCCAGGGTTATATGCCATGGTGAAAGAAGGCTATCATTTGGTTTCTGGTTGGAAAAGAAAACGCCATGACCCTATTTCGAAAACCATCCCCTCTAAATTTTTTAATGGTGTCACCCGCATTCTCTCAGGGATTAAACTCCATGATTTTAACTGTGGTTTAAAAGCCTATGATCACCGCCTGGTAAAGACCTTGGATGTTTATGGCGAAATGCATCGCTATATTCCAGTAATCGCAAAGAGAAATGGGTTTTCTAAAATAGGAGAGAAAGTGGTAGAGCATAGGGCTCGAAAATACGGGACTACCAAATTTGGCTTAGAGCGTTTCATCAATGGTTTTCTAGACTTGATCTCTATTTCCTTTGTGTCCAGATACAAAAAGCGTCCGATGCACTTTTTCGGAAGCTTAGGAACCATTTCATTTTTATTGGGCTTCGTTTTCGTTGGTTGGATCTCTTGGCTAAAGATAAAAGCCATTTACATCACCAAAACAAATATTTACCGCGATGTGGTAGATCAGCCTTTGTTTTTTCTGGCCATTGCAGCCATAATAGTCGGAGTGCAGTTGTTTTTAGCTGGCTTTTTAGGCGAAATGATGACTATGAACTCGAACAAGAAGAGTGACTATGTTTTGGAGGACTCAATAGGGATTGAAAAAGGATGAGATTCTACTCAGTTATCATTCCGGTATTCAATCGGCCTGACGAAGTAGATGAGCTCTTAAGTTCATTAACCCAACAATCGTACACTAATTTTGAAGTGATTATCGTTGAGGATGGCTCAACACAGCCATGCGAAGCAATTGTGGCCAAATACAAAGACAATCTGAGGGTCAACTATTTTTTCAAAGAGAATTCAGGCCAAGGCTTTTCAAGAAACTTTGGCTTTGAAAGGGCTAAAGGAGACTTTTTAATCGTATTTGATTCCGATTGCTTAATACCAAAGAATTATTTTGAAATCGTTGAGCAGAAGTTGAACGATGCTCATTTAGATGCATTTGGAGGGCCAGATCGGGCTCATGATAAATTTACTCCATTACAAAAGGCGATTAGCTATTCTATGACTTCACCTTTGACAACGGGAGGAATTAGAGGGAACAAAAAGCATACGGGTACTTTTCATCCTAGAAGCTTTAATATGGGTATTTCTAAGGCTGTGTTTAAAGAAACGAAAGGCTATCGGATTACTCGAATGGGGGAGGACATTGAATTCAGCATTAGAATTATTGATGCTGGGTTTAAAACTAGTTTAATTCCTGAAGCGTTTGTCTACCATAAACGTAGAACTAGTTTTAAACACTTTTACAATCAACTTCATTTTTTTGGCAGGGCCAGAATCAACGTCAATAGGCTTTGTCCTGGCGAACTTAAAGTGGTCCACCTATTGCCTGCAATATTTGTTTTTGGCCTAATGGCTTTGCCTATTATGGCTTTAACGATTCCATGGCTCTTCAAGCTAGGCCTAGGACTTGTATCACTCTTTATATTGCTGCTTTTCATTGATGCTACTTTACAAAGCAAAAGCCTGAAAATAGGAATACTTGGAGTGCTTGCAGCTTTTACTCAACTGGTCGGCTATGGTCTAGGCTTGATCACTGAGGTAATCAAGCCTAGAGGTAATCAACCTTTTTCGCAGAAATAAATAATTTCTTTTGGGGGTAAGGCAAACTTGACCACTGTCTCTTTTGGTAACTCCATCACAAAATGATCCTCAGTCACCTTAAATCCAGCGCTCTCTAACCGCTTCCCATAATCTAGTCCGAACAAACGCAGGTGATCATCTTGCCAATAAATTCTTTCTCTTTCCTTAGGGTCGGTGATGGTTGGATCCTCTAAGGTTTCTGCTCTAGCATAATCTTGTGGGGATTGAATAATGGCCCATCCTCCTGGTTTCAATACGCGATTAATTTCACTCATCGCTTTAATATCATCCTCTACATGTTCCATTACATGGTTACAGAAGACTACATCGAAAGTATCATCATCAAAAGGTATGCTATGGACATCCATCTTGATGTCGGCCAATGGCGAATCTAAGTCTGCAGAAGTATAATCGATATTGGGCATGGCCTTGAATTTATCAATAAAGCACAATTCAGGCGCGATATGTAGTAGCTTATGCGCTGAGGTGAAAAAGCTAGTTCTTTCTTTTAAATAAAGCCACATTAATCTGTGCCGTTCTAAAGAGAGTGAATCTGGGCAAAGTGCATTAGGCCTTGGGCTTAACCTGCCATACGGCAAGAATTTACGATAGCTGATGTCACAAATAGGGCAGGTGACAATCTTACCACGCATAAAGAGACTGATCACCTTCAAAATATGATGACTAAATAGCTGAAGATATTTGCGAGGTACTTTTCTTAAGGTCAGACTAATCAGTTTTTTCATGCATAAATATTTTCGCAAAGATATAAGATATCATGGATTGAATGGTTGACCATTGAAAGGAACATGTTGTAGTCTGAATACCATATGCACCGTTGCTATAAATGAGGGTGATGCCCCTTAAACTATTGCGTCAATGACTTCGTCTAAAATGAGTTACCAGTACTTAAACAAAACAGAATAACTGATGTTACTCCATTCGAATAGATAAATTGGACTAAGCTAAAGAGCATAATCCTTATTATTTTAGTGGTGACATATTTTTTTCTGTGGGATAATACTACTAACTATTCAAGGTAATTTTGCAAACATTTAATTTTTAATCACAAAAGAGTCATGAGAAAAAAACTCATCATTATTGGCATCGTTGTAGTTTCTGCAATAGTTGTAGCACTAACAGTCTTCAACCCGAAGAGCACCGAAGGTGCAATTTCACTTTTTACAACTGCGGAAAAAGGCGAATTTCAAGTGGAGGTAACCACTACTGGAGAATTATCCGCTGAACGTTCTACTAAAATTGTAGGGCCAATTTCTGCCCGTGATTTCAATATTAGAAGCATGGTCATCCAAAGAATGGTTGATGAGGGCACACAAGTTAAAAAGGGTGATTTTGTTGCAGAGTTGGATAAAGGAGAATTATATGAAAAAATCCAAGCAGAAAAAGATCAATTAGATGCTCAAGTAGCTGAATATGATAATGCTAAAATTGATACAGCATTAACATTGAGAGGAGAAAGAGATAAATTAATAAACCTTGATTATTCTGTAGCAGAAAAGCAATTGCAACTAGAGCAATCACAGTATGAGCCACCGGCCACAGTAAAAAAATACGAGAATGAACTTGAAAAACTTTCAAGAGACAAAGAAAGATCTTTAGAGAACTACATTCTAAAACAACAACAGGCTAAATCGAAAATGATTGAAGAAACTGCTGACTTGAACAGAAGAAGAGATCGTTATAACAAAGGGCTTCAATTATTAAGTGACTTCACTATTTTCGCACCTCAGGATGGTATGGTGATTTATACTAAAGGTTTTGGGAATGATAGGATTGTTGCTGGATCTCAAATAAGTACTTATTCTCCGGGTGTCGCAGAACTTCCTGATTTATCAACAATGATTTCAACGACTTACATCAATGAAGTAGACATTAGAAAAGTAAAGGCTGGTCAACAGGTAGAGATTGGCTTAGATGCATTCCCTGAAAAAAGACTTTCTGGAAAAGTGACGAGAGTAGCGCGTGTTGGACAGCAGAATCCTAATTCTGATGCTAAAGTATTCGAAGTAATCGTAAGGGTAAACGAAAGCGATGGTGAATTAAGACCATCCATGACAACGAGTAATGTCGTCATCACTGAGCAATTGACGGATGTGGTGCACATTCCGTTAGAATGCCTTCACGTATATAACGACTCAATTAATTATGTAATCAAAAAGAACGGAGTTTTACAAGAGGTAAAGGTCGGTTTAACGAATAGCAATGAAGCTGTTATTGAGTTAGGCGTTTTAGAAGGAGACATTCTTTATTTAAGTGTTCCTGATGGGCTGGATGGCAAAGAGCCAACTTTGATCCCAGAATTGGATGGTAAAAGAATGCAAAAATTTGAGATGGCACCTGCTAATCCAGAAGATGCTGAGTTAGAGTGGACAATGCCTGATGGTAGTCCGATGGCGCCTGCAATGATTCAAACTTTGAAAGACAGAGGAATCACAGACCCAGCGCAAATGAAGAAGATGTTTCAAAGAGGAGGTGGCGGTAGACCTTCCGGGACAACTGGTGAGAAAAAACCTGCTGCTGCGGCTGCTGATGTTGGAAGTTCAAAGGATTAATTAGTCGGATGAACAAGCAAAGTCTAATAACTAATTTTTATATCGCACTGGAAGCTGTGCTCGCCAACCAATTAAGATCGCTGCTGACAGCATTGGGGATCATATTTGGAGTGGCGGCAGTAATAGCTATGCTTGCGATAGGTAACGGAGCTCAAAAAGAGATTCTTGAGCAAATCGAACTTGTTGGTGTCAATAATATTATTGTTCAGCCTGTGGTTGAGCAAGTGGAGCAGCAATTAGGCGCGTCTGATGAAGACGATAAGATGAAATTTTCTCCAGGGCTTAAGTTGCTGGATGTAGAAAACATAAGAGCATCTATCCCTGGGATTAAGAAAATCAGCCCAGAAATTCTGTTAGAAACCTACATCATTAAAAATGGGATAAGAAAATCATCCAAACTCGTGGGTGTAGAGCCTAGTTATTTCGATGTTGCTAACTTCGACATAGACGCTGGTGAAATGTTCAATGAAGTCCATTTAAGAGTGGGTGCTCCTGTATGTATTATAGGCAAAGGCATTCAATCGAAGTTTTTTGCTCAAGAAAACCCAATAGGGAAGAAGATCAAAGTAGGTTCACAATGGTTAGAGGTTATTGGTATTCTCAAAGAGAGGTTCATTTCTGCAAAGGCCATAGAGAACTTAGGTATTCGTGATTACAACATGGATGTGTATACACCAATCCAAACTGTTTTGATTCGTTATATCAATCGTGACTTGGTAACAGGCTCAGGTCTGAAAAAGAGTTTTGGTGGGAGTAGTTTTACAAGTTTCGGAGGGGGTGGTTTTGGTATTCTTACTCAATCTGCACCAACAGAGACTGCCCCTACGAATTATCATCAAATTGATAGATTAGTAATTCAAGTAGAAGAATCGTCTAAACTGAATTCAACGGCTGATGTAATGAGTAGAATGCTAGAGAGACGCCACTATGGTGTAGTTGATTACGAAATTACCATCCCTGAATTACTTCTTAAACAGCAACAACGCACACAAAATATCTTCAATATTGTTTTGGCGGCAATTGCAGCAATTTCTTTACTCGTTGGTGGTATTGGAATTATGAATATCATGCTTGCTTCCGTAATGGAACGGATTAAAGAAATAGGCCTTAGACTTTCAATTGGTGCGAAATCTTCTGATATTGTATCACAATTTTTATTTGAAGCTGTCCTTATTTCAGTATCGGGAGGGATTATAGGTGTAATTTTAGGGATAACTCTAGCATTTGCAGTTTCTTCCTTGGCAGATTTCCCAACTGAGATAAGCTTTTCTTCAATAGTAATTTCATTCGGAGTTGCGGCTACAGTAGGGCTGGTTTTTGGAATAACTCCGGCAAGAAGAGCAGCAAGTCAAAACCCAATTGAATCATTAAGACACGAATAAAAACTCATGAAAAAGGTCATTTTATTATTTTTACTGGTTTGTCTTGCACAAACGTCTTTCTCTCAAGAGAAAAAAGTTTTAACATTAGACGAGGTCATTCAATTGGCCAGGCAAAACTCAAGAAGTGCAAGAACTGCAGAAACGAGAAGAACCTTAGGTTATTGGAGTTTTCAGGTATACAAGTCTCAATTGAAGCCTCAGCTTCTTTTGAGAGGTACACTACCTAACTACGTGAATAGAACGATTCCCCAGGCACAAAACGATGGTTCAGTCGCATTTAGATCTGTAAATCAGAATAACTCGAATTTGAGCCTTGGCCTTGAGCAAATATTGCCATGGACCAACACTACTGTTTCTTTTGATTCTAGATTAGCGCGATTCGATGATTACAATGGTGATTTTACGCGTTACCAAGGAGATCCTATAGGGTTTTCTATTAATCAACCGTTATTTGCAGTCAATCCATTTAAATGGGATAAGCAAATCGAACCTTTAAGATATGAGCAGTCGAAAAGGGCTTATGTTCAAGACTTAGAGCAAGCTTCTCAGTTTGCTGCTGTATTGTTCTTTAGGTTGCTAGTGCAGCAGAAGAATCTTCAAATCGCGAGACAAAACGAACAATCAAACGATACTGTTTTTAGAGTTGAGCAAGGACGTTATAACATTGGTACTTCTACAGAAGATAAACTTCTGCAAACGGAATTAGATTTGTTATTAGCGAAAAGTGATGCCCAACAAGCACAATTAGATGTACAATCACTGTCTTTAGAGTTAAGAAACTTTATCGGTTTGAATGAAAATGTTGATTTAGAGTTGGTAGCCCCATTAGAAGTGCCGGAATTTCAGATTGATTACGAGACTGCACTTCTTTATGCTAAGGAAAATAGATCGGAATATTTAAATTTTCAAGTGCAAAGGTTAAACGCTCAAAGGTCAGTTGCAGAAGCGCGTGCAAGACGTTTTAGCGCCAATTTAGGCTTGTCGTATGGATTTAACAGTGCTCAGACCAATGATTTGTCAGGAGTTTACAATAGTGACAATACAGCTGCTGGTTCGCAGGTAACCTTAAATTTTTTCCTTCCTATTTTGGATGGAGGTAGAAATAAGGCACGTATGAATCAGTCTTTTGAGAGTCAAAAGTTGACGGAGTTTACGATTGAACAGGATATCATTAATTTCGAACAAGAAATCTCTAATGCAGTAAGAAACTTTCGTCAGATCATAGAGCAGATCGAGATCGCTAAAAAGAGTGAGGAGATTGCTTTGAAGCGATTTGAAATCACCAACGGTAGATACCTCGCAGGGAAAGTAGATATTTTGGACCTTGCTAATGCAAGAACTGGAAAGGATAGCGCGATTAGAAGTTATGTTGCAGCCTTACAACAATACTGGGGTGCTTATTATGAATTAAGAGCACTTACCTTATATGATTTTCAATCCAATACTTTGCTTTATAATGAACTCTTAGAGTACGATCCTAAAACAGACTCGGTAATTGAAAGAGTGAAAAAATAAAAAAAAAAGCCCCATTTGGGGCTTTTTTTTATAGACCGGTATAATTGAATGGACTGATTTGCATCAGTTCATTTTTTATGTCTTCTGAAACTTCTAAAGTTTTAATGAACTCTTTAATGACCACAGAGGTGATTTTTTGATTAGTCCTTGTAAGGCCTTTTAACGCCTCATATGGCTTAGGGTAACCTTCTCTTCTAAGGATAGTCTGAATCGCCTCAGCAACGACCGCCCAGTTGTCTTCTAAGTCTGCATCTATCGCTTTCTGATTCAACTCTAGTTTGTTGATACCTTTCTCTAATGATTTAAGTGCAATCAAGGTATGCCCCAATGGAACACCAACGTTGCGCAGCACTGTAGAGTCAGTTAAATCACGTTGCAGTCTAGAAATAGGAAGCTTGGCCGAGAGGTGTTCGAAAATCGCATTGGCCATGCCTAAGTTGCCTTCAGCATTTTCAAAATCAATCGGGTTTACCTTATGCGGCATGGCTGATGAACCAACTTCCCCTTCTTTGATTTTCTGTTTGAAATAGTTCATGGATACATATTGCCAAACATCTCTTGAGAAATCGATAAGAATAGTATTGATTCTTTTGAGTCCGTCAAAAAGAGCGGCTAAATGATCGTAGTGCTCAACTTGAGTCGTAGGGTGACTTCTGTGTAAACCTAGAATGTCTTTCACAAAGTCATTTCCAAAGCTGACCCAGTCAATCGTTGGAAAAGCTACGTGATGTGCATTAAAGTTGCCTGTTGCTCCGCCAAACTTAGCAGCAAATGGTATGTCTCCAAGTAAAATCATTTGCTCATCAATTCGATTAGAAAAGACTTGCATTTCTTTACCTAGGCGAGTCGGAGAGGCTGGTTGCCCATGGGTTCTGGCAAGCATCGCAACATCTTTCCATTGCGTTGTCATGCTTAGAATTAGCTCCTTAACTTCAATAATCGCAGGCTCTATGACTTCGTGCATGGCTCTTTTAATAGAAAGAGGAATGGCAGTGTTATTAATATCTTGAGAGGTCAAACCGAAATGGATAAACTCTAATGTATTGGCCAGGCCAAGTGCTTCGAATTTCTTTTTTAGAAAGTACTCGACAGCTTTAACATCATGATTCGTGGTTTTTTCAATCTCTTTAATTTCTAGTGCGTCAGCTTCACTAAAATTTTGGTAGATCATGCGCAAGTCATAAAAGCAATTGGCTTTAACATCGGAGAGTTGCGGTAAAGGCACTGCGCACAAGGCGATAAAATACTCAACCTCCACTTCTACTCGATATTTAATAAGTGCAAATTCTGAGAAGTATTCTGTGAGTGCGTCTGTAACTCTTCTATAGCGGCCATCTATTGGTGATATCGCTGTCAGCGTATTTAAATCCATTTTCCTGCTTTAGGTATAAGCTCAAAGATACTAAAATGTGTTGGTTTGAGCTTTTGTTTTCGAAACGGATATTGTTTCCATTCGCTTAAATCGATTTAGAATTCATCCTTAAATTAAACATGATTACTTTTGCCCTCGCAAAACTGTTTAGTCATTTTAGTGGTTAACAAGTTGATCGATCAAAAAACACAATAAAGCATGGCATTCGGGTTATTTAAAAAGAAGCAAGAGAATAAAAATGAAGCACCAGCGACTAAGTCTGGCCATTTGAGTTTGAAAGTTAAAGAGGTGGTCAAAGAAACTGCGGATGCGATAAGTATACATTTCGAACATCCATCAAAAGGTGAAATTCAATACCGCGCTGGCCAGTTCTTTACGCTGATTGCAGATATTAATGGAAAGAGTGAGCGCAGAGCTTATTCTCTTTGCACTTCTCCATTTGTAGATAAATTACCAGCAGTCACGGTGAAGAGAGTCGAAGGAGGTTTAATGTCTAATCACTTGAATCAAAACCTTAAGGCAGGAGACATGATGGAAGTGTTGGAGCCAATCGGAAACTTTACGACTCCTTTTGAGGTAAACAATAAGCGTCATATCGTTCTTTTTGGCGGAGGTAGTGGTATCACTCCATTAATGTCCATCACCAAGTCTGCCCTAAGTCAGGAGCCTAATACGAAGGTGTCTTTGATTTATGCCAATCGCGATATTGATTCCATTATTTTTAAAGACAGCCTAGAGAAATTAGAAGCCGATAACGCTGACCGTTTCAAGGTGATTCATGTGTTAGGTGATGCACCTGCTGATTGGACAGGCCATACAGGTTTTTTAACGCACGAGATAATTAAGGAATCACTTTCCTCTTTCCCTCAATTCGAATCTAATAAAACGGAATACTTTATGTGCGGGCCTGGCCCAATGATGGACATCGTAGAGAAATCTCTAGCGGCTCTAGATATTCAAAAGTCTCAGGTGAATAAAGAAAGCTTTACCTCTGATTTAAGTAAAAAGGAAGCCGTTTCAACCAAAGCAGTTGCAAGAGAGGTCACAATTATTTACGATGGAGAAGAGCATAAATATTCTGTAGCGCCAGGCGAAACGATTTTAGAAAGAGGCTTAGAAGAGGATATAGACCTTCCTTTTTCATGTCAAAGTGGTCTTTGCACCGCATGCCGAGGCAAGTGTATTTCTGGTAAAGTACAGATGGACGAAGATGAAGGTCTTTCTGAGGCAGAGATAAATGAAGGTTATGTGCTGCCTTGTGTCAGTCATCCAATCACTGATGGCGTAATAATTGAAATTGGTTAATCATTAGTTCTTTTTTTGAATATCTTAAGAACGGTTTAGGTGTTTAATAATATAATTTGTTAATTAAAATATCAGCATCATTATCGATATTCAAGATCGCGTTTCTGAAACCCATACCCTTTTTAAAATGAGTTTGATCAAAGACCAAACTACAAATCTTCAGTATTTATTAGATCGATACATCAAGGTACGATCACTCACAAATGAAATTTGTAAACCTTTACAGCCAGAAGATTTTGTAGTTCAGCCTGTTGTGGATGTAAGTCCACCTAAATGGCATTTAGCGCACACCACCTGGTTTTTTGAAAATTTTATATTGAAAGAGGGAATGCCTGATTACAAGGTATTTGATAAAGACTATCATTTTCTTTTCAACAGTTACTACGAGGCAGAAGGAGAGCGATGGGGGCGTTCCGAACGAGGAGTGCTGTCAAGGCCTTGGGTGAAGGAGATTTTTGCCTACCGTGATTATGTAGATCAATACATGCAGGAAATGCTTTCTGGAGATACTGAAATCGATCAAAGCTTGGTTGAGTTATTGACCATAGGGATCCATCATGAGCAACAACATCAAGAATTATTGGTCTATGATATCAAACATATTTTAGGAATTAACCCTCTTTTCCCCGCATATAAATCAGGCAAAAAAATCGACTATCAACCGAATATTTCAACGAATTTTTTAACCGTTGAGGAAGGTATTTACACAATTGGCCACCAAGATCAGCACTTTCATTTCGATAATGAAAAAGGAGTACATAATGTATTCCTTCATAAATATGCTATTCAAGATCGGCTTATAACGGCAGGTGAATATTTGGAGTTTATAGAGGCGGGAGGCTACCAAGATTTTAATCATTGGCTGATGGAAGGATTCGAATGGGTTAAAAAAGAGAACATCAAGGCTCCGTTTTATTGGTTGAAAGAAGGGGGTACCTGGATGTATTATACCATGGCGGGGCTCGAAGAAATTAATCCAGATGAGCCTGTGAGTCATATTAGCTTTTATGAGGCTGATGCGTATGCGAAATGGAAGGGAATGCGACTACCAACCGAATTTGAATGGGAGGTAGCTTGCAGGCAATATCAACCAGACATACCGCTAGAGGCTAACTTCATTGAAGAAGGTAATTTCAGGCCGATGCCGCGAAAAGGAGAAAACACTCAATTTTATGGGGATGCCTGGGAATGGACCAATAGTGCCTATTTACCTTATCCTTTTTATCAGAAACCAGAAGGTGCGATGGGGGAATACAATGGGAAATTTATGATCAACCAAATGGTTTTACGAGGAGGCTCTTTTGCAACAAGTCGTGAACATATTCGGCCAAGTTATAGGAATTTTTTCCACCCCCACTTACGCTGGAATTTTACGGGTATTAGATTGGCTTACAATATTTGATTTATGATGGAGACTAAAGTACTATCTACCTTTTCCAAAGACATCGACAATGGTCTTTCGGCCCATCCAAAAACGCTTTCGTCTAAATATTTTTATGACCAGGCCGGAGATAAGTTGTTTCAAACCATTATGGCTTTGGATGAATACTACCTTACCCGTACGGAATTTGAAATTTTTGATTCTCAAAAAGAACTGATACTCAAAGAATTTTTGGGTCCCGATGAATCATTTAATTTGATTGAGCTTGGTGCTGGTGACGGGACAAAGACAAAAGTGCTGTTAAAGCATTTTGTAGAGAATGGTGTTGATTTTTGCTATTACCCAATAGATATTTCTGGAAATGTGCTCAAAATTTTGAGCAACGATTTAATGAAAGCATTACCCCAATTAAAGGTGAACACTATCGAAGGGGATTACTTCGATGCATTATCGAAACTGAACCAAAGCCACAATCAAAAAGAAGTTGTTCTTCTTTTAGGATCTAATATTGGTAATTTTTCAAATGAGGGTACTAAAACGTTTCTATCAAAGCTATCGGAAAACCTAAGCAAAGGAGATTTGCTTCTTATTGGGTTCGACTTAATGAAGGATCCTCAAGTAATACTGAATGCATACAACGATCAGCTAGGCGTAACTGAAGCGTTTAATCTTAATGTACTGAATAGGATTAATAATGAATTAGGAGCCAACTTTGATTTAGAAGCCTTCAAGCATTTCCCTACCTATAACCCCATCAATGGGGAAACCAAAAGCTATTTAATCAGCATAAAAGAGCAAGAAGTGTATGTTGAGAGCTTAGGTAAGACGTTCTCTTTCAATGCTTGGGAGGCTATTCATACTGAGGTTTCTCAGAAGTACTCTATGACTATGATCGAAGAATTCGCAAAAGACAGTGGGTTTAAAATCACCTACAACTTCACCGATAAGGATAATTATTTTGTAGATTCTCTTTGGGAGAAGCTTTAATTAAAGCGGTTTAAACTGCTCGAAGGCTTGGTGACAGTTATTGCAGTAATGTAATGAACGGCAAAGAGCTGGGCCAAAAGGCGATTTCATAATTGTATTTTCACTATCGCATTGTGGACAGATTGCATACTCTAAGAGATCGATATCGACTATTAAGTTATGCTCAGGTGGTGGAGCTAAGCCAAATTTCTTCAACGCTGCGCGTCCTTTTTCAGAAATCATATTAGAATTCCATTGCGTCTCAAAGGTTAACCTGACTTCAAAATCTTTAATTTCTTTATTTCGAAGCACTTCTTCAACATCACTTTTCATGACATCCATGGCTGGGCAACCAGTAAAGGTAGGAGTCATATTGACTGTAACTTTTCCTGAATCAGCAATGGCAATTCCAGTGATTACACCAAGATCATTCAGAGAAAGCACAGGGATTTCAGGGTCTTTGACATCATCTAGCCATCCCTTAATCTCTGCTTCAGTTATCTTTCCTAGTGTGCTCATAATAATGGCTTACCTTCTCAAATTTTGTATCTCACGATCGGCTGTATTACCAATCTGCTGTGGGGTCTTCGTTGAAAACTTCAGACATTTCATTTAACATAGGCTGTAAATGGTCTGTATGATGTCCATATCTTCCTCCTAATACAGGGGTAAGATTATTGATAACTGGCATTGTTAATTTTGTTTGGTCTAGTATTGATTTTACCTGCTCTAGCCAATCCGCCTTTATAATTTCTTCACCACTAAATATACCTTCTTTTATGAGCTCTTCTTCAAATTTAGAGGGTTCAAAAATACCGAGAGCGTACGGCATAGCATAGTCTAAAGATGATTGCAATCTGATGATGCTCTCTTCCGTGGCGCTACCAAGTTGCTTCATCCAAATATTGGCGTGCATGGTGTGATACTTAATTTCTCCCTTGATCTTTTTCGATAATAAACTCAATGGCTCATAGCTAGAGGAAGCAAGATGATTGAATCGAATCATCTCAGCTGTATCGAAAAGGAAATGTCTTATCAGGCTGAAATCGTATTCTCCGTTTGGTAATTCTACGAATTGGCAGTTATGAAATTGATCAGCGTTGCGCATGAAAGCAACCGTATCAGGGTCTGATTCTCCTAATTCATTGAGTAATTTATACATTTGCCAGCTTTGCCCAACTTTGTCTTGCGCCATAGAAGAGAATGCGATATCCTCTTCTAATATTGGACCAAAACCCGTCCATTCAGAGTTTTTATGACCAAGAATAAGTTGATCATCAGCTATTTTGTAGAGTAAATCTTTTAAGGCTTCTGTATTCATCTTAAACTTGTTTTTCTTTAAAGGCTTTGATCTTGTCTGCCGCTCTATAGTCAGTGGCATCACGGTACTGCTTTTCTTTCAATGTATCCCAAATGTCTTTGTCCTCTTCTCCAGAGGCCAAAATATCTTCTGATTTAGTTATCCAAACATTGAAAACTGGCTTTTCCGATTGAAATTCTTTTTTAGCGACAGCCATGGCATCATCAAAATCTTTTGCCAAAACGTTGCCTTCATACTTATGATGTTTCCCTCTTTTCATTAGGTGGAAAACCTCAAAGCTTTGGTCTTGATTATCAGTTGGAGGATTGGTTACAAGGTTGTAAACATCTTCTTTATTGTCTGTAAAGTCAGAAGCTTTAATATTCTCTGTTTTGATCACGCATATTGAGTTGCAAAACATACCCCTTCGGCTGTACTGTTCTTTGGCGAAAAGAAAGGCCATCTCCTCGTTTGGGGCATGAACTGGGCCAACATGTTCTAAAGGCTTGCCTTCCTTAACCTGAACAAAACACTCGTAAGTCTCGAATTGATCGAGACTTACTTTTGTTACTTCTGGCTCTTCAGCATTATCTTTTATATTCAGCCTATTTACCCTTGGGTCTAAAGATTTAAGGATCATGATAGATTAGGCTAGAGGGGCAACGTAATTGGTCTTTGGTGCAAGAAGCGCTTCTCTTACCCATCGGCCTCTTTCTTCTGCCGTTCTTCTGACAGCGATACGTTCCTTATTACAAGGGCCGTCTCCGTTGATTACTCTTTTGAATTCTTCCCAATCAGGTTCGGAGAATTGCCATTCGCCAGTTTCGGTATTCTTGATTAGATTTTCATCTGGAATGGTCAAGCCTAATTCCCAGATCTTTGGTACGTACATGTCCAAAAACTGCTGACGGCATTCGTCATTTGAGGCCATTTTCACTTTCCATCTCATGAGAATCTCTGAGTGCACAGATATTTTATCGGAAGGACCGAAGAAGTGCATCATTGGTGCCCACCAGCGGTTGACTGCGGCCTGCATCATTTCTCTTTGGGTTTTTGTGCCTGTAGCCAAATGAATAACACAATGGTGTCCGTATTTCAAATGGAATGATTCTTCAGCGCAAATTCTTTCTAAGGCTCGGCAATAGGGACCATAACTACCTTTGGAATTAGCAATCTGATTTACTATCGCTCCAGCGTCAACGAGCCATGAGATGAAGCATGAATCTGCCCATGTAAAGGCAGGGTAGTTGAAAATATTGGAATATTTAGACTTACCATTGATAAGATCTGCAAGCATGTCTTCGCGTGACTTCCCTAAAGTTTCAGCTGCCGAATAAAGCAATTGTGCATGACCTACTTCGTCTTGAACTTTCGCCATCAGGGCTAATTTTCTTTTGAAGCCTGGTGCTCTTGTAATCCATGTACCTTCTGGTAAAGAACCGATAATTTCAGAGTGAGCGTGTTGCTCAATCATTCTGATCAATTGTTTACGATACAATTGTGGCATCCAGTCCTTGGGCTCAATTTTTTCTCCTCGGTCTATGCGAGCTTCAAATTCAGCTAGTTTGATTGGATCTTCGTCTGCTAAGGCTGTAGCCTTCATTGTTTCGAATACATTTCCACCTCCGTACATAATATTATCTGTTTTTAAGTCCGTTTAATAATAACCCTGATAGTCTTTGCCCAATATCTTCTGGAGTTAAGCTACCATTGGGCTTATACCAATTATGTGTCCAGTTTAATGAAGAGAGTATAGTGAGCATCATGAATTTTTCATCCACATTTTTAAACTCACCATTTAACATTCCTTCTTTTAATATTTTTTTGAATCTTCCTTCGTAATCATCTCTCATCGCTAAGAAATCACCCAAGTAAGGTTCACTTAAATGTCGCCATTCGTTGAAGAATACTGCAGAGGAATCTGTGTCTTTCGTAATCACTTTTACATGAGCGATCATCGCTTTTTCCATTTTAGAAGAGAAACTGGTCGTTTCCAATTCAACTTCTTGCCAAGCAATAAAGAATTCTTTAGCCATACGGAAGCATATTTTTTGTAAAATTTCTTCCTTAGATTTGATGTGAGAATACAGACTGGCTGCTTCAATACCTAAAACCTGAGCTAAATCTCTCATTGAGGTGGCGGCATATCCTCTTTCTTGAAAAAGAACCGTGGCTTTTTGCTCAATCTGCTGCTTTCTGCTTTTCTTTACGACAGTTTTCATTTGCTGCGAATATAAGCATACTAACGTTCGTTAGCAATAGATTGTTTAAGCCTTCTACTAGTTTAAATTATGCAAATAAGTAATCCTGAGTTTGATGTTGATAGATTCTATAAGAAGCTAGAAACGGTAATTTACCTGATGTTCGTTTTTCCACTTGTGTTTTTTGGGTATGCTTTTTTAGAAAAGGAAAGTACTGGGGGGTTAAGATCAGTTTTTTTTGAAGATCCAGACCTTATGTTTCACGCTGTAATGGCGGCTGGGGTTGGTTATGTATTGATGCGCACAGTCACCACTTGGAAGCGAGATACGCTTAGGTTATTGGAAGGTACACGAGAATTAGATTTGAAGTTGGTGCAAATGCGAAAGCCTTTGATTTATAAAAATCTCTTATGGTCGTTTGGTGCGGGCATAGGCTCTTACGGGCTTTATGTAAAAGGTGATATGGTTTATGCGCTTGTGTTTTCAGTGTTTCTTATTCTGGTAACAGCGAATAGACCAAGCTCAAAATATTTTGCGAAATTTTTCAAACTGAAAGGAGAAGAGAAAAAATGGGTAGAAGGGATAAAGGAGAATTGAGTTTTAGAGAGTCAGCTAAGGTGTTTTTTGATAAAATGAACTTACTCCAGAAAGTCACCCTTTCGGTTTGTGGCTTTTATTTTCTCTTGCAATCAATAAAATGTGTTCAACTGATTATTCAATATTATGGAATACCGGGGGATGAATGGAGGGTTACTTTTGCATCTGTTTCTTTGTTACTGAACCTTTTGATTGTCGTTTCTCCACTCTTGGCTGTTCTTTATGTGAGGAAAATTGGGGTAAAAAAAGAGGTCAATTAGATGAATCTAATTGACCTTTTGTGGAAGCAGTGAGCTGATTTAGAATACCACGCCTATGCTTATTGGGTTGAGTTGCGGTCCTTTGCCTTCTTCGAACAAATCGTTCAGGTCATAATTAACAAACATATCGAACCCATTGATGCCCATTTGTAACCTTGCGCCATATCGAAAATCATTCACAAAGAAACCGCCTTTGCTCTTCACCTTATCTCTATCGCCATCAGTACGATCGATGTATTTGGCTTTGTTTCCTAATCGTAAGCCAGCATAGGCACCTACTCCAATTCTAAATCCTCTTTTATTACTTATGGAAATGCGAACATCATCCTCTTCGTATTTCCGGACGAGCCTTTTACCGCGATTGAAATCAATCATTGGTACGGCCATTACATTAAAATAAGACACTTTTAATTTGCTCTTTAGGGCACTCCCAATATTATTTTCTTCAGCGAAATTGAGCTGACCTCCGTTTGGATCTAATCTCGTTGAAGCATTTTCAAATTGATAATTGTACCAACTGAACCCTCCGCCCCAGTCTAGGTATAATGGGCCACTGATATAACTCATGTGCTTTAAATTCAAGGCCACATAGACTGAATTAATAGGCTTTACCTGATACAGGTCACTTGAAGAGGGGAAATCTCCATTGCTGAGATAGTTATTGAGACCAATTTCGAAATCGAGTCTTCTTAAGGTCCCATGATCATGTTGTTCGTAGTACTCAAAGTTTCTAGGACGAGCTCTATTTGATCTCCAATCAGAATCCCAATCATCCTCTACCTCTAGATTTAGCCCTAGAAACCCGAGACGTAAGTAGAAATCGTCATCGCTTATGTAAAGACTATTGGTGTTCGCTCTCGGAATACTGACCACTGTATCTAATCGCTCTAAGTTATCGTATTTGCCCCAACGCCATTGCGCATCAAGGTTGAGGTTGATCAATAGCAATGCTATGATCAACGTGAGTATTCTGTTTTGCATTTTCATTGTTGTTTTATTTTTATTTGAGTTGTTCTTAAAATATGACTCCAAACGTAATAGGAGTTAAACGAGGGGCATTCACGTCTTCTTCAAACATTTCTGTAAGATCATAATTGAAGAATAGGTCGAAGGACTGCCAGCCTATCTGTGCTCTTAAACCGTATTTAAAAGGGTTGATAAAAAGGCTATTTTTGAATTTGTCTTTTTGACTATCACCGTTGAGGTCATCGTATTTATACTTGGCATGACTACCGATTCTGTAACCGCCATAGACTCCCGCCCCAACTCTAAATGAATTGAAGCGACCAAAGGAAAATGTGGGTACAAATTGAAGGTTGATATGCGTTACATTGATCTTGCTTTTCTTCCCAACTCGATCGATTCTTTCCACAAAATCGAGCGTGCGGTTATCTCGATCGGCAACCACTTCCACTCGAGTGTTTTCAAAACTAAAGTCTTGCATGCTTATGCCAATACCCCAGTTCAAGTAAAGAGGTCCTACAACGTGTGTGATGTTGTCAAAATTCACAGCAGCATACCACGATGTGAGCGGATTCAAGTTATAGAGTGAACTACTATTAGGGAGATCACCATCTTCTAAATAGTTATTTAAACCGATGTACACATTTACAAAACCATCTGTACCTCTTCTGGAGTAATTGTTATTGATATCGAAGCTACGATCTAACAAATCACCTTTAGTATTTTTACTTTTTAACTCCTCCTTACCGCGGTATGTCACTTCGGTGAGAGTAGCAGTAGTGCTCCATGAATTAGGAGTAAAAATAGAGTCCACTTTACTTCGTAGGGCATTGAGATCCGAAGTTATATCATGGTCCTGCGCCTTAAGATAGGTAATACTTGAAACAACCAGAATGAGCATAGCTGTGACTTTTGTGTAAGGTGTTTTCATATTATGAGTTGTTAATTTTCGTCTTTAAAATTAGTGGACTTCTCTTCAGGCTCAGTTTCTGCTTTACTTCCGTATTTCAGTTCTTTGCTAACAAAGTCATTTTTCAAGGTGCGTATTTCTGACAGGGTTTCTTTGGCGCTGTTCACGCCCTTCGCTATGCTAATGATGCCATCGAGCATACCGAATTTTCTTTTTTTCTGTATTTCTACCGCTGACAAGTCCATGTGCGCATTGCTTACATTTTGTGAAGGAAAAGCCAAAATTGTAGGTTGACGCAATACTATTCTTGTATTCATCGTAAGGCTTTGATTGATGTCAATTTTAGCTATTGCGCTTACTAAGTCTCTTTGATCGATAGGTTTTTCTTCTAAAGGTGAAAGCAATGTAGTTTTTTGAGGTAGGCTGATGTTTGCAACCAAATTACGCTGAGTCTTTGTGATTGGTGAAGAAATGACTTGAGGGGCCATGATATCTTCCCTTTTTTCTACCAAGTTCTGCTCTTTACCGGGACCAATGGGGATTACAGCCTGGTTTTTTTCAAGCGCTATTTTGGGAGTCTCTATAGCCTTAGAAGCTTGTAGTGCTTCTTTGGATAATTGTTGTTCTTCTTGGCCATTGTCTACAACCAATTTACCGACAGTCAGTAGTATAAGTATTCCTGCGGCTATCGCAAGCCAGAAGTAAACACCTTTTCTTTTCCCATCAAGGTTACCTTCCACTTTGTCCCAAAGACCGGCTGGAGGTGTGATTTTGTCAGAGGCTAATCTTTCCCTGAATAGATCATCAATTTTATTACCCTTCATGCTGTAAAAATTTATTATTTATATCATCTTCTGCTTGGAGCAGTAACTTTTGCAAGTGTACTCTGGCTCTGCTCAATTGGGACTTCGATGTATTCTCATTGATGCCCAACTTTTCTGCAATTTCCTTGTGAGAAAAGCCTTCGATGGCGTAAAGATTGAAAACAGTTTTATAACCTGTTGGCAGTTGATTGATCAGCTTATGCAAATCTTCCACCTCTAATTGGTTGTGCATTTGTTGATAATCTGGCTCTCTTTCTGCCTTTTCAATTTCTACTTCCAAAAACATGCTTTTGTTCTTCCGTAAATAAGTCAATGATTCATTGACCATTATTCTTCGGATCCAGCCTTCGAAACTTCCATTGCCTTTAAACTGATCGATTTTCCGAAAGACCTTTGTAAAACCACAAACCAGAATGTCTTCTGCTTCCTGAAGCTCAATGACGTACCTTCGACAAACCGAGTACATCAGAGGGGCATACTTTTCGTATACCTCACGTTGCGATTTCCGATCTCCTTTTCGGCAAGCTTCTATGAGCTTTTCTTCAGACCTAGACTTTTTGATTTGAAGCATTTGTTTGGTTGATTCACAAGGTAGATGTATGAATAATAAATAAGGTTGCTTGGGTTGATAATATTTTATTTTAAAAGGGGTAAAAAAATAACCTGTCGACTTTAAAGTTCCTGATCTTGAAGTGATTAAAAAAAATCAGCAGCCCGTTCAAAAAAATGAATGGCACTGCTGATTTGTTTTTTAGACGGTGCAGAAACTTAATACTTGCTTACGCTAGCCGCGTTGCTTTGGCTTCTGATTTCAATTCGTGGATTGCCTTTGTAGTTGATAGATGAGCGACCTTCTGCTGTTACAATGAGTTCTTTCTCAACATTAATGCGTACTCGCACATCGTCTTCCATATTTATGATACCAGCTTGAACAATCGCACCATAGCCGTAAATACGGGCATCTTTATAAGCCAATATATTCAACTCTTTGATGCGGTTTTCTAGGTTGAGCCTACTATCATCTATCACATATACATCAAGCGCTTCTATTTGCGAATCGATAAAAATAGTAGCGTTATCGAAACCGTTTATCGATAACGCTTGCAAGACGAATGACTCTATACTTACCTCAGCGTTGTCGTGTACGCTCACTCTTTTTAATTGAGGAGCAGTGATAGTGATGGTCAATTCATCAGTTTCATCTTCTGAAAGTCTAAAATCATTTGCAGCGATATTCAATGAACCATTTCGAATTTCAAGTCCAACCGGGATTACTTTATTCTTCGGCCCTTCAATCTCCATTGCATATGTACTTCCTTCTTGAATAATCACTCGAAAGTCATTGGCAATAGACACCACAGTGAATGTGTCTAATTCCACGGTATGAGATCCTTGATCTAAACCTGAGTTTTGCGATAGGTTTTCTGAACTTTCACAAGTGATACAAATAAGATTGCCGTCTTGATACATCCACGTACTGTTATAAATGTCACGCCAAGAAAAATCATACTTGAAATAATCTAATAAGGTGGCCATGCCGCTGTCAATCTTAAAAGGCTGCCCCTCTGGTATATAAAAGGTGACATTAACTTCTTGAGCTCTAAATTCAACGTCTTTAGAGAAGGTAAGCTCTGAGTCAAAATTAATTTTATCGTCTTCGACTGAGTAGTTATAGATTAGATTTTGGGCGTTTCTCTCAGCATCCTCAAAGCTTCTACCTCTCGCTCTGAATCTTTTTTCTACTTTAAACTTATCATTAGAACTTACCTGAATATCTAAATCGGTAAAATCAGAAGTGTATTTTCCATCACTCATCCAGTCACTGCCGCCCTTCCATCTAAAGTTGGAGTTAGCAAATAGGCCAGGACTGATCTTATTTATACCAATGGTCAGTGTGTCTGCTTCGATCTCAAAGTCTTCAGAAACTCTGTAAATCCCTTCATCCCTTAAGTCACGGATAAAGTTGGGTAGGCTTGCGGCAGCTCCTAAAAGTGAGATGAACCAAATCCCTAATATGCTCCATCCTGCTGCGCTGCTCATTACTCTGCGTTTGGCAATTACAGTGATTCCCGCAATTAATAAGTAAAGAAAAGGAATGAAAAGAGCGACTAATAAAAATAGAATGCCTGTGCCAGGCACAGTAGCTCTAAAAACATCTATGGGTAAATAGGTAAATTCATTATCCCACATCCACCAATTTCCATTGTATAATCCAAATAGAACACCACCTACAGTGAGGATTGAAAATATTACTGATATGGCTGTGGTAGAAATAATCAAACCCGTGACAACTCGAATAAATGCCACTAAGAATAATAACAGTGGCGCGAAAACGCGACCCAAGCCAGAGAATATTTTACCAATGAGCCTAAAGGGAAAAAGTAACACTTTCGTAAATGTGCCTTCACTTTTTTCACCAAAAGTAGGCTCTTTACTTTTTTTAATGTTGGAGTCGATATTGGATAACGTTACTGGCTCACCTTTCATCTGCATTTTATCAGTTAAAGAGTTCGCCTTGGGTGTGATGATCCAAAGGATGATGTAGGCGATGATTCCTGTCCCGAAAACGACAGCAAGCACAATAAATATGATTCTAATATTTATCGAAGAGGTGTTAAAGTATTTAGCTAGTCCAGCAGAGACACCACCAATTACTCTGTCGTCAGGGTCTCGATACAGCTTTTTTAACTTTTTGTCTTCCTCAAGAAGATGACTTCCAGGGATAATTACCCACATTATTAAATAAGCGAGAATGACAAGCCCCCCGATGGGAGGGATAAAAAAGAGACCAAAAACGATGAATAGGATGATCACCCTGATCCATAATGGGTCTAAATTGAAATAGTTAGCGACACCTGATGCAACACCGCCAAGTACTTTGCGCTGTAAGTCGCGATAAAACTTATTGGCGCGTCTTGCTTTTGTCTTTGTGCTCTTTTCAGAAGCGTTATCACTGTTGCTTTTTTCATCTGCTTTGGCTTTTAGAACAGGATCGAAATCAGCTTCTTCTTCAATAGCCTCAAAGTCAGAGATATTCCCCATTGTTTTGATCAATGCGGTTACATCCTCAGAGGATACTATTTGATTACCTTCTTGAAGCTTTTCTAAAAATATTTCGGCAATACGACTTTCAATGTCAGCAATGATCTCCTCGCTATCCTCGTAGGAAGAGAAGTATTTGTTAATGGAATCGAGATAGCTTTTTAATGTTTCAAAACCGTCTTCTTCGATATGAAATATGATGCCACTGATATTTATGCTTATATTCTTTTTCATGTCAGCAGGATTAAGAGTTGTTTTTAAAGATGATTTGTGTTGTTGACGCTACCAATTCTAACCAAGTAGCATTCAGGCTTTTTAAAAAATCTAAACCTGTTGTGGTTATTGTATAATACTTTCGTGGTGGCCCAGAGTTCGACTCTACCCATTTGTATTCTAGCAAGCCTGCTTTTCTGAGACGGGTAAGTAGAGGGTAAAGGGTGCCTTCAACGACAATTATTTTAGCAGAGGTAAGTTCCCCTAGCATATCTGAGGCATAAATCTCGCCCCTCGAAATGATATTTAGGATACAGAACTCAAGAATTCCCTTCCTCATTTGGACCTGTGTGTTTTCTAAATTCATCTTCAGTTATTTAAGATGTTCGACCTTTTCATTATACAAATATACGTAAAAAGGTACTATGTGTTACATAGTACTGTATGAAATTTTAAATCTTGTTTAATAAATGGTTAAGAATGGGCTTCTCAAGGTTGTTTGAATGTTTTTTACTTTCTTTGTGGCGGGGCATTAAAATATTTATGGAATAAGCTAGTTGTCTATTGGCGTGCTAGACTTAGGAGTAAGTATGTTGAATTTGAATATCGGAGGGATACGATCTAGTTGTGAGAAGAAATTTTGAAAAGGTGTTCAGGGGGGTGATCATGATCCTTCTGCTTTATTCGCCACAGCTTTACAGCCAAAACACACCCAAATATAGTAATGAGTTCTTGGCCATCGGTGTGGGAGCACGGGCTTTGGCGATGTCCAATGCCATGACCTCTGTGGCAGATGACGCCACCGCGGGTTATTGGAATCCTGCAGCACTGACTGATATAGAATACCGTCATCAATTTACCGCACAACACGCCTCCTACTTTGCGGGTATAGCCAATTACGATTATTTCTCTTATGCCCGAGCAATTGATACGGACAGCCATATTGCATTTTCACTGATAAGGTTAGGGATAGACGATATTCCAGATACTCGATTTCTATTCGATGACAATGGAAGACTCAATTATGATAATATTGATTTCTTCAGCGCCCAAGATTATGCCTTTATTATTTCCTATGCACGTTCTGTAGGGCTGATTTTTGGTAAGCCGTTTGGCCGTGGCCTTACCATTGGCGCCAATTTTAAGGTGATCAGGAGAAAGGTAGGAGACTTTGCAGATGCCTGGGGTTTTGGAATCGATGCCGCAGTTAAGTACCGTTATTATGATTGGAATTTTGGCGTGATGCTTCGGGATATTACTACCACATTTAATTCATGGGCCATTAATCAAGCCAATCTAGCCGCAGTATTTAGTCAAACTAATAATGCTTTACCCGGTAATACACTTGAGCTAACATTACCTAAAATGATTTTTGGAGCATCGAGATCATTGATGATCTCGGATAAGATTGGTATGCTTGGTTCAGCAGATCTAGTGTTTTCGTTCGATGGAAGGCGAAACTCTTTAATTAGAACAGGTTTTGTTTCATTTGAACCTCAGATGGGTTTTGAGTTTGATTATGAAAAGCAATTTTACTTTAGGTTCGGCATTGGGAATTTTCAAAGGATCAAAGAGTTTACAAGGCAAGAAGGTGGTTCAGAAGAAACATTCTGGACTTTTCAGCCGAATATGGGTATTGGTTTTAAGTTAGATGATTTAGTGATAGATTATGCACTTACAGATATAGGTAATGTTGCTGAATCACCCTATTCGCATGTCTTCAGTCTGAGCTATTCTTTAGAGGCATTGCCGGGGATTTATTCAAGAAATAAACGAAAAGGAAACGATGAAAAAGATAAATAGCCTACTGCTGTATGGTGTGCTTCTTTTTACTTCGGTACAAGTGGCACATGCTCAAGCCATTGGTAATGAATGGATAGATTACAGTCAATCCTATTTCAAGGTGAAAACAGGTTCGGATGATATTCACCGCGTAAGTTACGCTGCGCTAGTTGGTGCAGGTTTTGATGTGGCGGGGACAAGCCCTAGTCAATTAAAAATGTTCCACAGGGGAAGTGAAGTTGCTATTTTTGTCCAAGATGGGAACGATGGCACATTAGATGATGGCGATTACCTCGAATTTTATGGAAAAGTAAATGACGGAACTCAAGACAGCGAGCTGTTTAATTTTCCCTCCGATCAAATTCACAAATTCTACAATTTATTTTCTGATACTACCGCGTTTTTCTTGACCGCTGATAGACAAGGCGGAGGTAAGAGAATGGAGATTTTAAATGAATCAACCGCAGGACTGAGGACCAATACATTCCATAATAATGAACTTCTAAATGTATACACTTCTGAATTTTCATTCGGCCAATATTATCCAATTGGTAATCCTAACGGAGAAGTAAAGTCATCTCGCTTCGATAGAGGGCAGATGTTTGTAAGTGATACGATTATGCGGAACGAATTCACGATCCGTAATGGTAAAACATTCCGGGATTTTGTTTTTAATAATGTTACCCTTGGGCTTACTAATGAGGGGACTCCAAGGCTTACCGTTCAGATCGTTGGCTTTAATAATCGACTTCATAACACAAGAATTCTAGTTGGGCCGAGTACAGATAATCTTCGAACAGTGATCGATGGTATCCAATTGAATTACAGTAATTTCGGTAGTAGGTCTACACAAGTTGGGTGGTCAGATGTTTCAAGCACTGGTCGGCTGATAGTGCGTGTCGAGGCAATGGGGTTTCCAGAGATTCCGGATGATAGAGTTGCCGTAGGGTTTATGAGGCTGACTTTTCCTCAGGAAATGGATGCTCAAGCAAGAGATCGATTGAACTTTTTTTTACCAACAAAGGGAGGCAACAGTTTATTGCGCATCGAGAATGTAGTAGGAGAGACTGACTTATATGACATCACTGATGAGAGAAATATCATAAAAGTCAGTACCACACTGAGCAGCAATATTTTGACTGGGGTTGTACGCTCAAATAATCAAATTCGAAAGGTATTTATGAAAAGGAGAGAAGCCTTTGTAGATGCCAAGATCGAAAGAGTAACATTTAGTTATCAGGATGTGCGTTCAAATAATTATTTGATTATTTCTCACCCTGAACTAAAAAAACCAGTATTAGGCCGATATGAAGATCCTTTGCAAGCTTATGTAGACTATAGAGGATCTGCTGATGGCGGAGGTTTTAATGTGCTGTACGCTGATGTCACCAAACTCTTTGATGAATTTAGCTATGGAGAATACACTCCGCTAGCAATACGTAGGTTTGTTAGACATGTGTATCAAAATAGTGATCCTCAATATTTATTTATTATCGGCCGGGGTAGAAGGGTCGACAACCAAATTCAAAGACTACCCAATCCGCTAGCAGTTTCTAGAAGAGATTTAGTGCCAACCATGGGAGCACCTGGTTCCGATATCCTCTTTACCCAAGGTTTAGATAATAACTCTAGAGTCCCAACAATCCCAGTGGGTAGGCTTTCTGTGAATACTTCGGAGCAGGTCGCGAATTATTTAGACAAGGTAATTGAGAAAGAAGCAACCATTAAAGATTCTCCTTGGACAAAGAATATAGTGCATTTGAGCGGTGGACTCACATCGGCTGAGTTGACCAGGTTTAGAGAGTTTATCAAGGGTTTTGGTGATCAAGTGACTTCTGATTTTCTTGGCGCGAATGTCAGTAATATTTCGAAAAACACCAATAACGCAGTACAACGCTTCAATATTTCTGAGGAAGTTAACAAAGGAGTAGGCTTGATTACTTTCTTTGGTCACTCTTCTTCTCGGTTTACAGATATAGATATTGGAACTGTTTCAGACCCCAGTAATGGCTATAATAATGCAGGGCGATACACCACTTTTATTGTTAATGGATGCCGTGGAGGTGAGATTTTTGATAGGAGTTCATTTGGGGAAGATTGGTTATCGGCTCGCAATAAGGGAGCGACAAATTTCATTGCTCATACAGATGTAGGAATCCCTAACTCTCTAAGAGACTACACCCGAGAATTTTATAAACTCCTTGCTGATACGCTATGGATGACCCAATCAATCGGCAACATTCAGAGGGAGGCGATTAAAAATTACCTTAGTACTAATGTATTGGTGGATGAGACAGATATAGCCGCAGCTGAACAGATTTTACTTCAAGGTGATCCAGCAGTGCCATTATTCGGTCACGATAAAGTTGATTATATCGTTCGCTCTGAAGATGTTTTTTTGAGGTCTAGGGATGGCCGTGAAATCACCGCTTCCTCACCATTTTTCGAATTGGGGGTTGTTGTGAGTAATGGAGGAAGAACAAGTTCCGACTCTGTTAGTGTTTCGGTCAACCGAACACTAGAAGACGGAACAATTGTCAACCTGTCTCCCCTTAAAGTAAAACCAATACGATATCAAGATACTGTCTTTTATGAGATCAGTAACCAAGGCTTAGACTTTTTTGGTGAGAACAAATTCGAAGTCATCCTAGACATAGAAGATAATGTAGATGAAGGGAGCGAGTTCAATAATTCAGCTCAAGCTTCATTCTTCTTACCTGCAAATGGGACTTTTAATACCGCTCCTTTCAATTTTCAAACGATTAATACCACCGCGGTAGACCTTATTGTTCAATCAGCAGACTTGAGATTGAATAATCGAAATTTCTTAATTCAAATCGACACGGTGAACACCTTCAACAGTCCATGGGTGCAAAGCCAAACTTTAACAGGCAAGGGCATTGGCAATTGGCAATTAGAGTTGCTTTCTAGTTCTGTAAACGATACTATTCAATATTATTGGAGAAGTGTTTTTGAAGATGAACGATTATTAGAACCAGTGCCATGGAGTAATTCTACTTTTACTTATATCTCTAATAGTAATAGAGGCTGGGCTCAAACTGAGTTCGACCAATTTGAAAACCTTCGATTGAGTTCTGTAACTAAGAGTACAACAAGTGATATTTGGGTTTTTGCAGGAACTTCCACCACCATCGCGATTGAAACATATGGTTCTGAGAATACAAGTGGGCAAAGGGCGTCAGATGTAGTGGTTAATATTAATGGACAGGCCATTATTCCTGCCAATCCTTGCGCACTAAGCACATTAAATGCTATTGCTTTCAATAAGGATAGTGGGCAACCTTACTTTGTTCTCCAAACGGATGGTGCCTTTGATAATGAGGATCCTCTAAAGTGCGGTAGAGCCCCTAGCTATATCAATTCTTTTACCAATACTGCCTTGTCAGATATTAATGTGGCACCAAACCAAAGTTTGATGCGAAGGTATATTGATGGAGTAGACGCTGAGGATTTCGTGCTCTTTTTTAGCGTTGGTGAATTGTCCTATGATGGATGGAGGGAAGATGTGAAAAACGATATGGAAAGAGCAGGCGCCAGTCGGTTTACGCTAAATGGCTTACAAACGGGTGAGCCTTATATAATGTATGGCAGAAAGGGCCAAGTGGCGGGTCAAGCGCAAGAGGTGATCGGTTCGCCAATTGGTACGAATGATAACGCTCGCCCGGCAAGAATTACCTTTGACGCCTCTATTGTCGCCAGTATCGATAGTGGTAGTGTTGTTTCGCCCACCATAGGGCCTGCAAGTGCATGGGGGCAATTCAATAAGAGAATAGCCTTAGGAGAAACTGACCAACTCTTTTTTGATATAGTTGGGGTCGCATCGGATGGTGCAGAAACCGTCTTATTTAGGGATATTCTTTTCGATCAGGTGGATTTGAGTTCAGTTAATCCAAGTCAGTTTCCTTTCTTACGTTTTTACGTAGTAATGAAGGATGAGCCTTTAGCAACCCCCCCACAATTAAAAAATTGGTCAGTGAGTTTTGAGGGAGTACCAGAAGGTATTGTCTCTTTGCAAAATGATCAGAATACTGGCATTGAGTTGGAAGAAGGTGAGCCTTTTGATGCTCAGTTTAGGTTTACTAATATTTCTGAATATTCATTCCAGGAGTCATTAGAAGTGCGCTATATCCTTTATAATCAAAATACTAGAGAAGAGGTTACTTCAACCGTCCAGATTCCTGCGGTAGCTGCTGGTCAATTTGTAGACTTTAACCTGCCCATTGATACCAAGGGTAAAATAGGCTTGAATGACTTACAAGTATTCGTGAATAACGGTGGAGAGTTAGAGCAGTACTTTAATAATAATGTTATTCGGCTTGAATCGTTTTTTACAGTTTTAAGAGATGAAACTAACCCAGCAGTGGATGTTACTTTTGATGGTGTAAATATATTGGATGGTGATATTGTTTCTCCTGCACCTTTGATTGCATTAGAACTTCGCGACAACAATAAATTCCTACTAAAGACAGATACGCTAGGCATTGAAGTAAAGCTTGGAACAGTTTGCGACCTATGCGAGCTAGAGCGGATTAATTTTTCAGACCCTAATGTTACTTTTACGCCAGCTTCTGAAAACAATAATTACAGAGTGCAATTTAGGCCTGATGGACTGGGGGATGGTTTTTATACGTTGCAAGTCGAAGCGACAGATGCCTCTGGAAATCAATCTGGGATTGGTCCATATCTCATCAGTTTCGAGGTGGTGAACGAATCTACGGTAACTAACTTCTATCCTTACCCGAACCCGTTTTCAACAAGCACTCGCTTTGTGTTTACACTCACCGGTACTGAAGTGCCAGACCAAATTACGATACAGATTTTCACTGTGTCAGGTAAAGTGGTTAGAGAAATCACACATAATGAATTGGGACCAGTAAGAATTGGGAATAATATCACAGATTATGCATGGGATGGTCGCGATGAATTTGGAGACCAACTGGCCAATGGTACTTATCTTTACAGAGTGAAACTCAAGGCCAATGGTCAAGAATTAGGGGCCAGAGTAACCAAAGGCGATAGAGGTTTTAATAAGTTGGGCTTCGGTAAACTAGTTATTCTGAGATAACCAAAACGTCTAAAGAGTCTGGTTTTTAAGGCCAAAAAGCGGCCTTAAAAACCAGACTCTTTTGATTACCAATTCATAAAACCCAAAGCAGCCGACAAATGTAAAGGCAACAACCAATACAAATTGCAGCACTACGGGTATGGCTAATGGGAAAATCAATGACGACCCCAAATAAAGAAAGGTCATATGAATAATATAAATTGGGTAAGCCGCTTGGCTTAAATAATTTAATGCGGCACTCGGTCTATTCAGGTGGTTATATCCAAAAGCAAAAATTGAAAACACCCAGAAGCAGGTTTCAGTAGCCATTAAATAGTCAGGCGATTGAAGTTGGAACTCTAAATAGCGGATAACATAAAGCGTCACAGCAACCAAAATCAAGATCCATCTCCATTTCAAGATAAAGTCCCAGAATTCTTTACCGCTGTAGACACAACAGAAACCAAACAAAAACGCCAATAGGCCGAGAAAGAAACCATGCCATGTTTGAGCATAAAGTTCATAAGGATTAGGTTGAACGATTAAAACCTCGGCAATCAATGACAATACAATCACTATAAATCCAAACGGACTTTGAAATACCTTCTTGATGGTATGGCCTATTTTGCCGTTTTCATGCTTTTTTAAATAATAGAAGATCGGAGAAAGTACGAGCACATAAACGAAAATATTTCCTAAAAACCATAGGTGACCTGGATTGAATAGGTATGTCATATTCATTCCATAGTAGTGCTGAAGAATTATAATATGAAGAGGAGCAATGCAGGCAGTTCCGAATAAATAAGGAATTAGTATTCGACCAGTTCTTTCCTTAATCAGTCCTTTCCAATTCCTTCTTCGAATAGCAAAAAATACGCCCATCCCACTCACGAAAAATAGAAGGGGGATTCTCCAAACATTTAACATCGACATTGGTGTCCAAATGGAGGCAAGGGAGTTTTCGCTCTGTATAAAGCCAATGAAAAGTCCCCAGGGCTGAAATCCGATTGCAATATGGTAGATCAGGAGTAAGCCTATGGCGATTACCCTGATCCAGTCTATATCATGTCTTCTAGTGTTGATTGCTGTCATTTTATTTGAGTTTTGGACCTTTGTTATTTTGATTTCTACTTAAGCATTTCGACAATGATGGGACGCGTCTCTTCAATTTGCTCCAGATCAACTTTCAAACCCATTGGGGCTAGCTGTTTTCCGAACATTACATACATGTCCTTGACATAGCTAAATGGCGCAGCAACCGATTCTAATGCTGTAGACCCAAAATTGTTTTTGATACTCTTATCAGCACCATTCGCCAATAGTATTTCAACTACCTCTGTATTGCAGAAGAAAGCGGATGAATGTAGAGCAGTGGAACCATCATTATTAACTTGATTAATGTTGGCCTTGGCTTCAATTAGTGCTTCTACTATTTCAGGCTTATTAAATAGTGCTGCTGAAATCAATGGGCTTGATCCTCCGAATGATTCTTTTTCGTTGAGGTTTGAACCAGCTTTAATATGTTGCTGAATTGCCTCTAAATCACCTGTGAGCGCGGCTGTATGAATATCAATTTTGGGTGCTTTTACATTCTCTGTTGCAGTTCCTTTTTCTGTGATACTATCATTTTTGCTTCCACACGATACGCTGATAAATAACAAGCAGATGACCCCTGCTAACCAAATTTTACTTAGACTTTTTCCTTGAGTTTTCATGATTCTGATTTTTCCTTTAATTGTTTGAATTGTTCACCACAAAGGTGATCAGAAGCCTGAAAAGCGGGTTAAAAGCTATGCGGATTAAAATAGCAAGTTTGAGGACATCATGGTTTTTATGATGCATGAGTATAAATTATGACGCAAACTCCCTTTTACACTCTTGATTTGAGGGATTTGATATGTTTTTTGCTTCACAGAATAATTGCTTCCTTTGTAAGCGATTCTGTTTCCATTTATGCCTGATTTCAATCAACATGAGAATGATTTTTTGAACCAACTCACTAGGGTGGTTGAAGAGAATTTGTCTAATGAAAATTTTGGGGTTTCAGAACTTGCAGAGGCCATTAACATGAGTCGCTCTAATCTTTTGCGAAAGCTGAAGAAATCTACTGGGCTTTCGGTCAGCTTGTTTATTCGCCAAGTTAGATTGAAACGGGCAATGGCGTTGTTGCAGAACTCGTCTCAAAATGTCTCTGAAGTCTCATTTGCCGTTGGTTTTGGTAGTACCTCTTATTTTATAAAGTGCTTTCGCGAAGAATATGGTTTTCCTCCGGGAGAAGCCAGTAAAAGAAAGCGTGATGAACCACCTGTCAATCAAGTAGAAATTATCCCAAACAATCGAAGAAGAAACAGCGCAGTTGTGATCGCTACTTTAGTGATTCTCTTTGTCGTACTCTATTTTGTGGCTAAACCATCGAGCCAACCTTCTGCTGGACAACTAGAAAAATCCATTGCAGTTTTGCCCTTTAAAAATGACAGTAGTGATTCGACTAATGTCTATTTAATCAATGGATTATTAGAGTCTACTTTAAATAACCTTCAGAAAATTAAGGACTTACGCGTGATTAGTCGAACCTCTTCAGAGAAATATAGAAACACTTCCAAGTCGATCCCTGAAATCGGTAAGGAATTGAATGTGAGCTATTTTGTAGAGGGCAGTGGTCAGAAAATCGGAAATGAAATCTTATTAAATATTCAGTTGATTGAGGCGGGTACCGACAAGCACCTATGGGCTAAGCAGTATAGCCGTCAAGCAACTAGTGTTTTCGAGCTACAGGAGGAAATTGCAATTAGTATTGCTGCGGAAATTCAGGCGATTATTACTCCACAGGAGCAAAATCTAATTCAGAAGAAGCCCACCAACAATCTTGAAGCTTATGATTATTTTTTAAAAGGGCAAAATGAATTCATTATGGCTACAGATGAGGGCTATCGCGAAGCAATAATTTTTTTCAATAAGGCCATTGATTTGGATCCAGAATTTGCGCGAGCGCATGCAGGTATTGCTATATGCTATCATTATTTGGATTTGTTTAAGGAGGAAAAAAAATACTTAGCTGAGATTAATAATCACTCAGACAAGGCCTTATTATATGATCCAAAGTTAGACGAAGCTTTGATTTCTAAGGCCATTTATTATATGCACAATAAGGAGTTTGTAAAAGCCGTGCCCTATTTAGAAAAAGCATTAGAGTATAACCCCAACTCAGCTCAAGTAATCAATATGCTTTCGGATTTTTACGCCAACTATGTTCCGAATACAGGGAAATACCTGGAGTATGCTCTTAAGGGATTTCAATTGAATATAGCGGCTTATGATTCTTCCACAGCGAGTTATCTTTATTTGAATTTGAGCAATGCCTTAATTCAAAGCGGTTTTGCAGATGAAGCACTGAAATATGTAGATGTTTCTTTAGACTATAACCCAGCCAATCCATTTTCAAATTATGTCCGAGCATACATGCTCTATGCTATAAATCATGATTGGGATGAAACGAAGCATCTGTTGCTTGTAGAATGGAAAAAGGATACCTCTCGATTAGATATTCTTCAAGACTTGGCTAAGGCCTATTACTACATACGAGACTATGATAGTGCTTATTACTATTACAATAAATTTATAGATCAAAGAGAAGTCGCACACCTTGATATTTATAGGCATCAACATGCCACTATTGCCCTAGTTCTCGAAAAGGTTGGTTTAGTAGAAGAATCAAAGTGGTATTTTGATGACTACTTGGCTTTCTTTTCAGAGGATCAATCTATTTATAAAGATTTGAGCCTCTCTGTCTATTACGCACATCACAATGATTTTGAAAAAGCGCTTCATCATTTGGAGCTCTTCTCCAATGAAGATAACTTCCAGTATTGGGTAGTACTTTTTCCCGACAATCCTCTTACCGATAAAATCAAAGATTTACCCGAGTATCAACGATTATTGAAGAAGATAGAAACTAAGTTCTGGAAGAATCATAACCGACTTAGAAAGACTTTAGAGTCACAAGGATTAATCGAAATGCCTACGGTGGCTATTAAAAGAGGATAAATATACATATGTTCGATAGCAGAGAATACCCTAAATCTTTAAACGAAGATATTTTCGAAGAGTGGTTAGAGGCGGGAAGAGAAAGTAAAATGCGTTATGAATATATGCTCGTAGTATGGGATGACTTAGAGGCAGATTATCACCCTGAATATGTTGAAAATCGATCTTCCATCAAGAAATACCCACTATTTGGCGAATCTTCAAGCCATAGCGCAATAGTGGCGGTGTATGATTTATACTCTGAGGCTCGAATTACAATTCAATAATTTCAATCTGTAAATATGATCTTTATGTGGCTACCTTATAAATAGTGTTTATTGTTAGAGGCTGCACAACGACAAAAGGTAGTAGTCTTGTTTTTTACTGCTTCCTTTCCCACCTTATCTTTCACCCTAACTGTACCAATAATGTGTAATGGTCCGTTTTTTAAAAGTATGACTTGGGTTTCTAATGCCGCTGATTCTTGGCTTTCTGACCCCTCAATAAAATAGCGCAAGGCCCCGATGAACATTTGCTGATTTGATCCTTTAATGCTTGACTAGAAGCACTCTAGGCTTTAATCCAAGGCTTCTCTTTCGGCTTTTATCCTTTTAGCCAATACTTTACGCATTCTTCTGTGTGTATATATCTGGCGGGTTGCTAAGCTACGGTGAGTGCACTATTTGAATATTCTCTGACGATTTCCTTTCCCATAATTCAAGATGGATCAAATTTTGAAAGACTAGAGTTAGGTAAATGTGAAGGAGAGAAAAAAAAGGCCTCTCAAATATTGAGAGGCCTTAGTACCCAGAGCCGGGGTCGAACCGGCACGATCGTGAAATCATTGGTGTTTGAGACCAACGCGTCTACCAATTCCGCCATCTGGGCAATTATCTTTATTTACAAGTGTCTATCCTCCGAAGTATCGGGGCCTCCACCTGTGCAATCATCTTTCTTTCCAAGTGTCTACCCCCCGAAGTATCGGGGCCGCCATCTGGGC
>JBLIES010000004.1:0-43804 GCA_047633135.1 Roseivirga sp. | reverse complement strand
CCCTTATTGGCTTTGTGATTGTAATAGCTATAGGTTTAATTGCTGGCTTTATTATTAATAAACAAATAGAAAAGTAAGCCCCTCTGGCGCTCACTTGTCCACTGCAGTAACTGGTACTTCCCAATGGCGCTCACTTGTCCACTACGGTTACTGGTGCTTGCCCCTCTGGTGCTCACTTGTGCACTGCAGTAACTGGTGCTCACTTGCAGTGAGTACCTATTTTAAGATGTACTTCCCAGTGCATTTTTTTTAGTTAGAAAGATTAGTCCGCACTGCAAGTACGAACTAGCGAACTTCTGCGGTAACTGGCGCTCACTTGCAGTGAGTACCTATCTTAAGATGTACTTCAAGTGCATTAATTAGAAAAGAACAGACAACCAGCTTTAGTCCCGACCCATCGGGAAGGCTGGTTTTTTTATTGGGTGATGATATTTTGAAGGCTCTCTTTCATGCGTTTGTTGGAGATGGCCAGATCAATCATCCCGCCCCTGTTGATGTTCTGCACCAACAGGCCTCAGAGGCGATTGCTAGACTGAACTTATCCTTTTCTCTATTTAGTATTGGAATCGCATGATGTACAGTTCTTTACCGCAACAGTGCTAGAATAGAAGCCTTTCCGCCAGTTATTGTGATAGGGAGTACCCTACAAAAATGCCCGCTGTTGTAACTGATACCTGCCGACCTCTTTAATGATAACATTCCAATGCCGTCAAATGCATAAGATTGCTTCTTCTAAAACTCTCGTTAGCACTCAAGGTTTCTTCATCGCAATGACGGTTACCTAAATCTATCTGTTCGAACGTTATTGCGATAAGTCCGAAGCGGACCGTGGAACGCAGAAGCAATCTTACCCCTCTTATCCGTATAAAAGAGCTATTTATGGTTAAAGAGGGCATAAAAAAAGGCAATCATTGCTGATTGCCTTAGTGTGGGCGCTGAGGCTCCGATGCTTCGGAGCGAACCCCCAACCTCAACTAAATCTTTGCCATAAATCATCAACCATTTCAAAGTCGGCTTTTAGCTTCTCAATAAATTTTCTACTCTTTTGTCGCTTGATGAATCCTTCAAGCTTTAATGCTTGCTGACGGTCTTTACATTCAATTGAAAAGTAGACTAACCAATCACTCGCCACTTTTGTACTGGCACTTTTATAAAACCCACCATTGTGCTGCGCCAAACGACCTTCTAAATGGGCGGTTTCACCAACATAATAACGGTCTGCAGCTTCAGAATACAAGATATAAACAACGTGCATAAACATAAAAAAAGGCAACCATTACTGATTGCCTTACTGTGGGCGCTGAGGCTCCGATGCTTCGGAGCGAACCCCCGACCTCAACTAAATCTTTTCAATAAAGCATCAACCATTTCAAAGTCGGCTTTTAGCTTCTCAATAAATTTTCTACTCTTTTGTCGCTTGATGAATCCTTCAAGCTTTAATGCTTGCTGACGGTCTTTACATTCAATGGAAAAGTAGACTAACCAATCACTCGCCACTTTTGTACTGGCACTTTTATAAAACCCACTATTATGCTGCGCCAAACGACCTTCTAAATGGGCGGTTTCACCAACATAATAACGGTCTGCAGCTTCAGAATACAAGATATAAACAACGTGCATCAACATAAAAAAAGGCAATCATTGCTGATTGCCTTAGTGTGGGCGCTGAGGCTCCGATGCTTCGGAGCGAACCCCCGACCTCAACTAAATCTTTTCAATAAAGCATCAACCAATTCAAAGTCTACTTTTAGCTTCTCAATAAATTTTCTACTCTTTTGTCGCTTGATGAATCCTTCAAGCTTTAATGCTTGCTGACGGTCTTTACATTCAATGGAAAAGTAGACTAACCAATCACTCGCCACTTTTGTACTGGCACTTTTATAAAACCCACTATTATGCTGCGCCAAACGACCTTCTAAATGGGCGGTTTCACCAACATAATAACGGTCTGCAGCTTCAGAATACAAGATATAAACAACGTGCATCAACATAAAAAAAGGCAATCATTGCTGATTGCCTTAGTGTGGGCGCTGAGGCTCCGATGCTTCGGAGCGAACCCCCGACCTCAACTAAATCTTTTCAATAAAGCATCAACCAATTCAAAGTCTACTTTTAGCTTCTCAATAAATTTTCTACTCTTTTGTCGCTTGATGAATCCTTCAAGCTTTAATGCTTGCTGACGGTCTTTACATTCAATGGAAAAGTAGACTAACCAATCACTCGCCACTTTTGTACTGGCACTTTTATAAAACCCACCATTGTGCCGCCAAACGACCTTCTAAATGGGCGGTTTCACCAACATAATGACGGTCTACAGCTTCAGAATACAAGATATAAACAACGTGCATCAACATAAAAAAAGGCAACCATTGCTGATTGCCTTAGTGTGGGCGCTGAGGGATTCGAACCCCCGACCCCCTCGGTGTAAACGAGGTGCTCTGAACCAACTGAGCTAAGCGCCCCTTTATTGGGTGTGCAAAGGTAATACGTGTTTTTATTTATGCAAACAATCTTTGCAAATAAATTGAAAATAAATGTAGCCAAGATCAAAAACAGCCCTGACAGTAAAAAAAATACATATTTTTATTACCTTGGCATGTTCCCTAAACAAGGACTTTCAGAATGACACTCTCAGAGTTCAAGCACATATTCGATCTTTATTATAAGCCGATCAAAAATTTCCTCTACTATAAATGTGGGGATATTGATCAGTCTGAAGACTTGACCCAAGATGTGTTTATGAAACTGTGGGACAAAAGGGAGGAAATCAACACCGAGACCGTAAAAAGTTACCTCTACACCATTGCCAGCAATATGCTCCTCAACAAAATTCGCCACGACAAAGTGGTAATGACTTTTGCAGAAAAAAACAGAGATCAATTCAATGAGCAATCTCCTCAATACGCCTTAGAAGAAAAGGAATTCAAAAAACAGCTAGAAGATACCATAAGCGCTATGTCTGAAAAGCAGCGTGAGGTGTTTTTGATGAATAGAATTGATGAGTTAACCTATAAAGAAATTGCAGGCCGACTTGAATTAAGCGTAAAAGCCGTGGAAAAGAGAATGCATGGTGCCTTAGCTTACCTAAGAGAAAAGGTACACCGTAAAATTTAACTATATTTATTAATTGAAAAAGGACGAACTCATAGACAACTGGCTTATCAACGAAACTTCGGTTTCCGAGAAACAAGAATTGGAAAAGCTGATTGCTTTTACCGAGCAGTTATCTATTCCTTCAAATACCCCCAAAGAAGCCGCTTGGGATTCCCTGTTAGGTAAGATTGAAAGCCAAACTCAGGCAAAACAAAGAATCTTAATCCCCGAAACAGCAAAAAAATACAGCAGGCTGCTATGGGTTTCTGGTTATGCTGCAGCTTTGATAATGATCGGCCTTCTACTTTTTAACCGATATGACACTGTCGAATGGAATGTTTTAGTCGCTGAACTGGGTAAGACCGAGTTATTAGAGCTTCCAGATGCCTCTGATGTTACTATCAACTCCTCCACAGAGGTACGTTATTTCTTAGACAATTGGGAAGAGGAAAGAATCATTAAGCTGTATGGTGAAGCCTTCTTTGAAGTGACCAAAGGCACAGCATTTACGGTAGAAACTGCCAATGGCACAGTAACAGTACTAGGCACGAGTTTCAATGTATATTCTAGAGAAGATCAGTTTAGCGTGACCTGCAAAACAGGGATGGTCATTGTTGAGTCAAATAATCAGCAAATAACTTTAACGGCTGGCCAAATGGCCACCCTGTATAAAGGAGAACTAAGAATGACAGATTACCCTTTAGGTAAAATAGCCGCTTGGCGTTTCGGAGAATTTTATTTTAACGCCTCTGCTCTAACCACCGTGTTGGAAGAATTAGAAAGACAGTTTAAAATTGAAATTGTTGTAGAAGCTGATATTTCAGAGCGATTCTATTCTGGCTTTTTTAGTAAAATGAATTTAAACGAAGCCCTTCAGCTGGTCTGTGTTCCCATGGGGCTCAAGTTTGAAATTAAAGATGACGAAGTAACAATCAGGTAGTGAGTAAAACAGTAAGCTTTTTTCTGTTACTCTTTGTCTTTTGCACCGTCAGAGCGCAAGAGTTGCCAAACGTTTCTATATCGGAAACCTTCAATAACACCTCATTATCAAAAGTGATCAGGCTGCTCAAGAATAAATACGATGTGAAAATCGCATATGATGATGCGTTGGTGACTGGTATAACAGTGAGTGGAACCTACAAGTCGAAAAGCATCGCGGCATTTCTTGACGAAATTCTCCCTCCCAAAGGGATTGACTACCAAGTATTGAATGGTAAAATCATTCTTACCCCAGGAACACTGAACATTGATTTGAATACCCCCATTCTATTTGACCTCACGATATTTGGAATAATTACAGATGCCCAAACGGGTGAAATGTTACCCAACGCACTCATAACAGTCTCGGGACAAAGCCGTGGTACTGTCAGCAATAAAGACGGCTACTTCGCGCTTAGAAAAGTCCCTTCAGATACATCAACAATAGAAGTTTCTTACCTAGGCTATGAAAAAAATCAAGTCAAACTTAATCCTGTAAAATCGAAGAAAACAATTCGGATTTCAATGGCCGAGAGTACTATCGCCTTGGCAGAATTTACCGTAGTTGATTTAAGAAGCGACAATGTTATTAAAACTGGAGATGAGGTAAGTCAAATTTCTATTAATCCAAATAACCTCACGGCATTACCAACCTTGGGAGATATTGACATTTTTCGTTCGTTGCAATTATTACCGGGAATCAGTGGTACAGATGAAACCTCCTCGGCCCTCAGTATTCGTAAAAGCCCTTCCAACCATAATTTAGTATTGCTTGACGGTTTTACAATTTATCGGTTAGACCATTTCTTCGGAGTTTTTAGTGCCATCAATCCCGATGCTGTTAGAGATATTCAAGTTTTCAAAGGCGGGTTTAGTCCTCGCTATGGTGGTCGTGTTTCAGGTGTTGTGGACATTACTGGCAAATCTGGAAACTTCAATAAAACTGATTTCTCGCTTGGCATTAACCTGCTCAGTGCTCGAATGAGCGTAAACACGCCCATTAATAAAGGCAAAGGCGCCTTCCATTTGAGTTACCGAAGGGCCTTCACAGATATTATCCGTTCCGACCTGTTTAAAAACCTATATAAAAACTACAGAGATAATTCCAATCAGTTGACTGTTCAATCAACATCACAGCAAAACTCTAATGTACTCAGGCCTGATTTTAAGTTCTCTGACCTCAACATGAAAACTGTCTATAACCTTTCGAAAAGGGATGTTGCCAGTTTCAGCCTTTACCGTGGTGGGGACGACTTGTCGACTAACTTCAATCAAATCAGAAGGAACAGCACTAGCATTCTTTCTACAGAAAATACAGAAGAAGTAGCCAAATGGTCGAACCTTGGTTTTGGTACAACTTGGTCGCGCAATTGGAACTCCAATTATTTCTCGAGCCTGCAAGTCGCGTATTCCAATCATAACTTTGATTATCTTTTTCAAAGTACAGACCGAGATGAAAACGGTGCGGTCATTCGGGATTACAGTGTAAAACGATTGAATGAGGTAGATGATTTCCAATTCAACTTTAGAAATGAAATTAAGGTCAAGAAAAGGCACAATTTAGATTTCGGGATTAACCTTTCATCAATTAGCACAATCAACGATGTAACGATAGACCAAGAAGTACAACAACCGAATAATGAGAGAAAGCAGCAAGGAAAAATTTTAGCATTTTATGCATCGGACCGCATTAAGGTGTCTGATAAGCTGACTGTCGATTTAGGTTTCCGACATAATATTACTCAGTTGACAGACCCAAATTATTTTGGCAGACGGTTAGGGGCAACCTATCAAGTTACTCCTTCCTTTAAGTTAAAAATAGCCAACGGAGAGTATTTTCAACTGGCCAGACAACTGGTATACGATGACCCTAGATCCAATCTGCAAGATGGTTGGAACTTGGCCAATGATGGGGTTTTTGAGGCTATTCAATCGGAGCATATTATTGGAGGGTTCAATTATTCCAAAAACGGGTTTATGTTGGATGTTGAGTACTATCAAAAAAATGTTACCGGATTAGTCGAATTGACGGTTTCACATTTAGTAGACACCAATCGCCCAGGAGACACTCGCCCATTGACCACCATATCGAATGGAGAAGATCAAATAAGGGGTATAGATTTACTTATCCAGAAAAAGGCTGGGCCTTACCAAGGCTGGCTTTCATACACCTACAGCAAAGCCGATAGCAGGTATACACAAATCAACAAAGGAGAAACTTTGCCCTCAAGGCTAGACCAGCGGAATGAAGTTAAATTTGTCCATATTCTAGAACTAACAAAATTCAACTTTTCGGCTACCTTCTTGTACGGCAGTGGCAAACCTTTTTACAGACCAGAACTCAGATTCATTGAAAACTCAAGTGGTGTAGTGACTAATTATGAAATCCTTAACCTTAACAAAACAGTAGAACGTCTGCCTGCCTACCACCGTTTGGATCTTTCCGCTGCTCTCAAGTTTGAGAATGAGGAATTAAGGGGAGAATTTGGACTCTCTGTATTGAATGTCTATAACCAGCTTAATATTCAAAATAGGCGTTTAAATGTTAATTCAATCGAAATAGCAATTAGAGAAGGTGAAACACCACAGGAACTTTACCGAGACATCGTACTCTTGGATTTCACCCCTTCTATTTTTCTCAACCTTTTCTTTTGATTTTTTTTATCCTGAGTAGGGTAATACCGATAAGCCGTGTATTAAACCCGAATGCACCAAAGTCACTACGATAAAAATTACGAGCAACAATGGCTTGAAGGGGGAATTTCTTCTGAAGAATTTCTTTCAAACCATGATTCTCAAGCTAAGGATTCACCTTTGGTGAAATCATTGGCCATTATATCGAGTTTTGACGCGCCTTCAAAAAGAACAAAACAGCAAGCCTGGGAATTACTTGAATCCAAAATTGTTACTGAAACTCAAGTCATCCCACTTCATAGAAAATACCGCATTGGTATCGCAGCTTCAATCATTTTCGCGATCGGTGTATTTTTTTTACTAAAAGAGACAGGAAAGAACGATATCATTATAAGAACAGCACTTGCAGAGGTACAGTCTGTATACCTACCAGATAGCTCAGTGGTTCATCTCAATGCTGAAACTGAATTGATATTCTCTGAAGAAGATTGGACGCTTAACAGAAAGGTAAATTTAACGGGTGAGGCGTTCTTCGAAGTAAAAAAAGGAAGTGACTTTAGTGTAAAAACACGATTAGGTACAGTTAAGGTCTTGGGGACAAGCTTTAACGTTAAAGCACGAAACGATATTTTAGAAGTAGCCTGCAAAACAGGTAGCGTTGAAGTGAGTAATTCTTTAGCCTCTCAAAAAGCTGAAATTACTTCAGGTTGGGCTGTGAAAGTGAAAAACGATGTGATTCAAGAAATCACCCCATTAGCACTCTCTTATATCGACAACTGGAGAATTGGTGAGTTTGATTTTGAAAGCGTTATGCTTTCTGAAGTGCTAGACGAATTGAAGAGACAGTTTGGTTTGACGGTGGTTTACGATATTAGAGACATTGAAGACAGACCGTATACTGGCTTCTTTGACAAAGAAAATCTTAACGAAGCCTTGCAATTAATTTGTAACACAATGGGCTTGTCCTACAAGATTGAAGAAAAAACAGTGACAATAAAAAATAAGCAGGTTCAAAACCAATAGGTTGAACCGAGAAGATAACGTGGCGGCAATTGGATTAAAGAGTTAAGCAATTCTTGTCGCCTGTTACTTAGGTTGAGGTTGAGGAACGGGTGGTGCCGTTCCTCTTTTTTTTATATGTACTCCAGCAGACTTTCAAGCCCCATTCCTCGAGACCCTTTCAACAGTATTGTTGTATCGTTCAAAGCTCGGGTTCTCAAATACGCATTCAGTTCATTCTTGTTTTCGAAATATAGTGCATTGGGGTTGGCATTAGCAGCCGATTTCATGTTTAGACCACAAAAAACAACTTGATCCAAACTCATTGCTGAAGTTTGTTTGCCCACCATTTCGTGCTCCTGCTCACTTTCATCCCCCAGCTCAAACATATCGCCCAAAATAGCCACTTTACTTCCGTTCATTAAGCTTAAACTCTCAAGGGCTGCCTTCATAGAAGTTGGATTGGCATTATAGGCATCCATTACAATTGTATTTGTTCCTTTTTTGAGTATCTGAGATCGGTTGTTGTCTGGTACATACCCTGCCACAGCTAAAATAGCTTTGTCCATATTTACTTCGAAATATTTACCAACGCACAAGGCCGTTGCCATATTTTCGAAATTATAAGCGCCACTTAATGCGGTTTTGGTGAGCAGTCCTTGGTCATCTTCAAAAACGATCTCTGGCTTAGCCTCTTTTAACGCTAGGTGCAAAAAATCTCCTTTTGCAGGATAATAGATTGGGTTTTTAATCCTGCGCTGCGCTATATTAGCAAGGATTTCGTTCTGCGAATTAACGAAAATCACCCCTTCCTTTTGGATCAGCCAATGATACATCTCAGACTTACCGCGAATTACCCCTTCAATCCCTCCAAACCCTTCTAAGTGTGCCTTACCAATGTTAGTAATTAAGCCATGAGTAGGCTCTGCAATTAAGCAAAGCGCAGCAATCTCCCCTACATGATTTGCTCCCATTTCTATAATGGCGATTTCTATAGACTCATCAATCTCCAATAATGACAATGGTACTCCAATATGATTGTTAAGATTACCCCGGGTAGCGAACACCTTAAATTTGGTAGCTAAAACGTTCCTTGTCAGTTCCTTTGTGGTCGTTTTCCCGTTGGAACCAGTAATTCCGATAATCGGAATTGTAAGTTGTTTACGGTGGTGATTGGCCAACTCTTGCAGCGTAGTTAAGCAGTCATCAACAAGCAGACAACGGTCATCTGTATTAAATTCTGAATCGTCTATGACGGCCAATAAAGCTCCTGAAACTAAAGCTTGAGCCGCTAGTTTATTGGCATTGAAGTTCGGCCCTTTTAATGCAAAAAATAAATTACCCTTCTTGATTTTGCGAGTATCAGTGCAAACTCCGGTTGATTCTTTAAACTTTTCGTAAAGAAATGAGCTATTCATAGTGGTCAGCAATCTTAGTCTATCAATTTTTATGACAAGGTAATACAGAAATCTGATCAAATTCGTTGATTAAGAAGCATTCGCTTAAATCTTTAACTTTGCGCTAACCATATTTATGAAGGCAGTTTTCACCCTCTTCTTTTTAGTATTGATTCATTCGCTCTATGGCCAATTTGCTTTTCAATTTGAAAGCAATATTCCCTTAAGTATTAATGGGGATGAATTGAACAGAGCTTGGGAAGGAGGTATTAATTCAGCTCAATTTCAAAAAATGGACTTGAACAATGATGGAGATGAAGACCTCGTCATTTTCCACCGTATGTCTGGCGAAATCACTACCTATCTAGCCCACAACAACAACTTTGTTTGGGCGCCAGACTACAAGCATTTCTTTCCTGCCGAAATCACCAGCTGGTTTATTCTGGCTGATTACAATTGCGATGGTAAGAAAGATATTTTCACTAGCGTACCTCAAGGCATCACAGTTTATGAAAACATTTCAAGTGGAACCACTCCTGACTGGCAGCAGGCTACAAACTTTTTACGCTTTGATTCTGGTGCGAATATTCAAGTCAACGCTTCGGATATTCCTGGTATCGCAGATATTGATGGCGATGGCGACTTAGACATCCTCTCCTATCGATTTACAACGGCCAGCACAATCGACTTTTACAGGAATACGGGAATCGATAATGGAAATTGCGGTGCACTCACCTTTGAACGAGTAACTCGAAGGTGGGGGGAATTTGAAGAATGCGGCTGTGATAGTTTCGTGTTCGGTGGTTCATGCCCGATTGGTGGAGCCGCTAATCTAGGCGAAGGAGCTAGTGATAATGAAGCACAAGCCCATGCAGGCGGTAAAACAATCACTCTTTTTGATACTGATAATGATGGGGACTTAGACTTGATCACCTCTGATGAGTTTTGCCAGACACTTTACTTTATGACTAATAATGGTAATGCCAATAACGCGGTAATGTCTTCTTTCGTGAGTTATCCTGAAGCAAGTCCAGCAGCCTTTCAAGTTTTCCCCTCGGCCTTTGTCGAAGACATGAACTTTGACGGTCGCAAAGATTTGATCGTTTCTAGTAACGCAGACGGTAACGTATTCAATTCGATTGACTTTAGTAATACTTCCAAAGTTTATCTCAACTCTTCTAATTCAATAGCCGATTTTGATAACAGTCCTATTCCTTTTCTTCAAAACGAAATGCTAGATCTAGGCGAACACATCTACCCCGCCTTTGTTGATTATGATAATGATGGTGATTTCGATTTGTTTATTGGCACTCGGGGAGAAATATCCACCCAAGGCTTCTCAGCCTCTATTTATCAATTCGAAAACATTGGCAGTCGATTCAGCCCTTCGTTTAATCTAGTCGAAAGCAACTTTTTAGGATTGAAAGCCCAAGGGCTCCGAAGCATCAAACCCCAATTTATTGATATCGATGGAAATGGAACTCAGGATTTCATTTACCAATCAACAACAGAAAATAATATAACAAGCGTCCGTTACAGGATCAACACCACAAACTTCACCCTTGGGGATGACCAAAATATTAGGATTTCATTGAGCGAAAATGACAATGCCTACTTCTATGATATTGATGGCAATGGTGCCCCAGACCTTTTGAGAGCAACAAGCTCGGGTGCTCTTACCCTGTATTTAAATCAAGGGGACTTCGTTTTTGCTGATCCAATCAACAGCTACGCTGGTATTACCACTAACTTCCTCAACCGAAATCCAAGTATTGTGATCAACGATTTGAACAGTGATGGGCTGTCCGAACTCGCAGTGATCGATAACTCTGGTGAAATAAAAGTGTTGACAGGCGCTATTGGTGAAGACTTTACACCAAACTTAACCTTGAATAGCGTGTTGAAAAACATTTTAATAGATGAACCAACCTCCACCAACCTCAGTAACGGATCATGGATAACAGCGGTAGATTTATTCGGTAATGGTAAACCAACAATTGTCATTGGCAATAACAGAGGTGGAATGTACTTTTTAAAAAACGAAAGCCCTTTAGCAGGTAGCGGAGAGAACGTTCCAATCACCTTATCTTCGTTTCCGAACCCTACCACCGACTCATTCTTTTTAAGAACAAATGTAGATGCGGTTATGGAACTCTATACCGTTCAAGGCCAACAGGTTTTAGACAACATCAACCTTGCTGCTGGTGTAACTAAAGAAATCCGATCGCAACAATTGGCTGCAGGCGTTTATTTGATTCGCGTATTCAACGGGATACAAAAAGCGACTGTAAAAAAAATAATCATTCAAAAATGAAATTGATTATACACCTACAGGTTAAACCCATCCAAAAGATTCAATTCACAACCGACTGGGTTGATGCTACAAAAAAAGAATTCACAGATTGTCTTTTTTTCGAGGCAGATAGCCACTCGGAAGCATACACCATTCAACAAGGCATACAATTTTTGAAAGAAGCTAGCAAAATTGTGTTGATTCTAGATTGTTCAGAAGATGAAAGCGTAAGTAGGTTGGCTCCTTTGATCGAAAAGATCATGCGTTCAAAGCAATCAAACGCTCTTGTAATTATGAACGGAGAAAATGAGATGCTTCGCAAAATGCTGACTTTATTTCGGAAAGAAATTATCAAGTTTAAAAGTACAGCAGCCTGTATTTCTCAAGTTAAAAAATACCTCCACTCAAGTCCTGAAATTTAAAGGCATCGGAATCTAAATGAGCAGGGAACTTCGTTCGAAACTCATCCAAGGCCTTCCGATCTAACGTCAGCGTGATGATTTCTTCAGTTTCTGAGTAAGCAAGTGTTTCTCCTTTTGGTGAATATGCTGCTGAATGTCCATTATATTCTATACCATTCCCGTCTGTCCCCACACGGTTGACCCCTATTGAATAGCTCACATTTTCAATCGCCCTGGCTTTTAAAAGTGCATCCCAAGCGCTAATGCGAACGGCAGGCCAATTTGCTATATAAAGCAAGAGGTCATATTCCAAATTAATATTCCTTGACCAAACAGGAAAACGTAGATCATAACAAACCATCGGGCAGATTTTCCAGCCCTTCCACTCTACAATCAGCCTTTCCGATCCGAAATCAAAGTGCTCATCCTCTCCTGCCATTCGAAATAAATGGCGTTTATCGTATTTGGCCCATCCGCCATCAGGTTTCATCCAAATTAAGCGATTGAAAGTTTTACCTCCTTCTTTTACCATGAAAGAACCCGTAATTACCGCCTGAGTTTGGGCTGCAAGCTGTTTCAGCCATTTAAAAGAAGTGAAGTTTATAGGCTCGGCCAAGTTGGTGTTTTCAATAGAAAAACCAGTTTGAAACATCTCTGGAAGAATAATGACATCCGTTTCACCTTTAAGCGACCAAATTTTCTCCTCGTACATCGCTAAGTTAGCATTGATTTCATGCCAATGGATTTCGCTTTGAACTAATGAGATTCGTAGGTTTTGCATGGTTAATTCAATCAAATAGCACAAAGTAAATTCGCTGCCTTGGCAAGTGTTTCTTCCCCTTTGGCAAAACAGAAACGAAGTACATTATTATCTTCCTTATTTTGGTAGAAGACAGACATTGGAATAGTGGCTACCCCAATTTCTTTAGTAAGCCACTCCGCCAATACAACATCATTTTCTTCGCTAATGGCCGAATAGTTCATCAATTGAAAATATGTACCTCTAGAAGGAATTGGTTTGAATCTAGATTTCTTCATTGCCTTTAGAAAAAAATCTCTTTTCTGCTGATACATTGGCGCCACTGATTCATAATGCGCGGGAGATTTCAAATAATCTGCCATTGCATATTGAGTAGGGGTATGAATCGTAAATGTATTGTATTGATGCACTTTTCTGATTTCAACCATTAATGCTGTTGGTGCTATTAAATACCCCATGCGCCAACCTGTGGTATGGAAAGTTTTACCAAATGAAAAAGTTGCGATGCTCCTTTTTCGCAATTTTTCCCGCTTCAAAACTGATTCGTGTAGTGCCCCATCAAAAACAATATGTTCATATACCTCATCTGAAAGCACCAGAATATTTGTGCCTTGTGTAATATCTTCAAGTGCATCTAAATCTTGCACATTCAATATGGCTCCACTCGGATTGTGAGGAGAGTTGATAACGATCATCCGCGTTTTATTAGAAATCTTTGCACGAACTGCCTCCCAATTAATACTGTAGTCAGGCTGCCTCAAGGGCACTGCAATGGCCTTTGCACCCTGCAAATTAATGATTGGCTCATACGCATCATAAGCCGGATCCATAATAATCACCTCATCACCTGCATTAATAAGGGCGGAAACTGAGCTCATAATAGCCTCAATTGCCCCACAAGTAACGGTTATCTCTGTGTCAATATTTGGCCTGTAGCCGTAGCTTCTCTCCACTTTTTCGGCTATTGCACTTCTCAATTCAATCACTCCTGGCATAGGGGCATATTGGTTCATGCCTAATTTCATGTAATGGTTCACCCTTTCAATTAAAACCTCATCTACAGGGAAATCTGGAAAACCTTGCGCCAAATTTATTGCCCCATACTTATTCGCCATCTTAGACATAACAGAAAAAATGGTGGTACCGACATTAGGGAGTTTTGAAATGATTTGCATGGAGGGAAGTTAGCTAAGACTTAGCTTTGAATCAACCCTAAGGAATTAACCTAAAATAGCTCAAGTTGAATTAGGTAATTCAGACTTGAGCTATTCAATACTTTTACTATTTAAACCTTAAGCGGTTGGTTTGGGAGCCGCTGGTTGTACTGGAGGTGTTGCGGGTGTTGCGGGTGTTACTTTATTCACCGAAGCCGCCCGTGGTGGAGATAAGTTCTCATTGAATTTTAAGGTGGCATAAGTACCTGCACTCAATCCAATCAAGCCTAAAGTAGTATTGTCAAAGTCAGCAAATGGAATGGCAATACCCAATTGGATTGGCTGTGGTATATTGCTCATAAATTGAGAAATAAAGGCTACCCCGAAGCCAAGGTTAAATAAAACCGCCTGAAAACGATGGATACTAATTCCATTTTGATCAGAAAGAATATCCATCCAAAAACCTTCTGAAGAGGTGTGTTGGTGTAGTTTGATAGCAGGATCATTGTTCTGGGTATTGTCTATTACCCTGCCTGCCAAGGTAGTTCCAGCGCTTATCCCTATCAGAGAAAGTGCCGTTGAATTCATTATCCCATTACTAGCGCCTGTCATGGCCATGTCAACAGCAAAGCAAGTAATTACAATGAAAGTCCACCACAGCAGTTGAGATCTAGAATAAGAGAAAGACATGTCTCTAATTTCTTCTTGTGCGCTCATGTCTTTTACCAGCAATTGCAGCTTGCTGCCCTTATTGGTAAATAAACTAAAGAGGACAATAAGTTCGATGAGAATGATGATGCCTGCAGCGACCCATCTAATGATTAGTTCAATATCGGAATCCATAAAAAAGTGAGGTTTGATTAAAAGAAGAAAAGTTAAGTATATTTTTCTTCTTTTTGAAGTATTGTAAAATCTTAGTTCTACCCCCGTGAAAAAATCAATTCTTCTTATTTACTGATATAGTATAATTGAATACTGTTTTAGGTTGCAATGCTTTGCTTCCTTGAGGTGGCTCCGTTTTGATTTGATAGTTCAAATTTAGGGCGTTAGTTTTTGGACGGGCAGGTAGTTTAAAATTGATTTTTAATTTTTTATGCGTGAGTGTGTTTTTTCCTTTGTTAATCGCTTTTTGATATACCAAACTGTTGATTAGCCTTACCACTTCATTATCACATCCGTAACCAAGACCAGAAAGAACCTTAATATTCAGGATTCGCCCGAGCCCATCAACATCATAAGCCACCTCTACATCGCCTTCAATTCTTTCATTGAGCGCTTCTTTAGGGTAGACCAAGTTTTCTGAAATGAATTTCTTCAATGCCACCATTCCACCTTTATAGATTGGGGTTTTTAGAGGCTCATCTTTACGGGGTTTAGACATAATTATGATTGATTTAAAAAATACAGGCTAGCTAAACTGTTCTCCTTTGGCTTTAGCATCAGATAAGAATTCTCTAAATTTCTTCTCTGCATCCTTCTTACAGATGAGCAAAACATTATCTGATTTGGTAATTAAGTAGCCCTCTAAATCCTGAGCGACAATTAATAAGTCACTTGGTCCCTTCACAAAACAATTGTTAGAATCGTAAAGAATGGCATTCCCATCAATTACATTTCCCTGACCATCCTTTTCTCTAATGTCATGCAATGAGTCCCAACTACCCAAGTCAGACCATTCGAACATGCCTTTGACCATGTACACGTTTTCCGCTTTTTCCATGATGCCGTAGTCAATAGAAACGCTTTTGCATTGGGCATAAGCAGTGTTGACAAAAGCTTGTTCGTCATTTGTATAATAAGCATCAATTCCCTCCTCAAAAACAACAGCCATATCAGTCAAATGCTTATGAAAAGCCTCAGTAATTGCCGTGATCGACCAGATGAAAATACCGGCATTCCATACGAAATCACCGCTTTCAATAAACTTTTGAGCAAGCTCTAGCTCTGGTTTCTCCGTGAAAGTCTTTACTTTTTTGACTTTTTTCAATGGGCTGGAATGATACTGAATGTATCCATAACCCGTTTCTGGTCTGCTAGGCACAATCCCAAGCGTAATCAACTTATCATCGACTTTCGCAGCCTTCAAAGCTGTTTTTAAATTATCAACGAATAAGTTTTCCTTGAATACGATATGATCTGAAGGAGCCACAATCATTATTCCTTTAGGGTCCTTCTTTTTGATTTTGAAGGCTGGATAAGCCACTGCTGCCGCTGTATTTCTTCCGATTGGCTCTAGTAAAATTTGATCATCCGCTAAATCAGGAAGTTGCTCTTTGACTAGAGAATAGTACCGCTGATTTGTTATAATGTAAAAGTTTTCTTTGGGGCAAAGTGGGATAAAACGGTCATACGTCATTTGTAAAAGTGACCTACCCGTTCCAAGTACATCTAAAAACTGCTTTGGCCTTTCTGCCCTGCTGTAAGGCCAGAATCTACTACCGATTCCACCAGCCATGATTACTACGTAATTATGCTCCATGCTTATACTATTCCTTCGTTCACTAAATCTTGAATATGAATAAACCCAACTATTTTTTCTTCCTCTAAAACCACCAAATGATTGATAGAATGTTCCCTCATTTGATTCATCGCTCTAATAGCAAACTCACCTTTGGCGATTGTTTTTGGGTTTTTACTCATTACCTCTCCAACGGTTCTTCCTTCAAAAGGGATGTCTTTTTCTAACATTCTCCTAATATCACCATCGGTAAAAATCCCTGTTAGCTCACCTTTTTCATTAACGACAGCTGTTGCTCCCAACCGTCCTTGAGAAATGACCAAAAGGCTCACTTTAACTAATTCGGACTCCGCTACAATTGGTAAAGCATTGTGAGGGTAAATATCATCTACCCTCAAATAAAGTTGTTTACCTAAAGAACCCCCAGGATGATATTTTGCAAAATCTTCGCTGCTGAAGCCTCTAGCCTCTAATAAACAAACGGCCAAAGCATCGCCCAAAGCCATATGTACTGTTGTACTTGTGGTGGGCGCCAAATTATTAGGGTCGGCCTCTTCGCTTATTGTAGCATTCAATATAAAATCAGCAGACTTGGCTAATTGAGAATCAATGTTGCTCACGAGGGCGATAAGTTTAGCGCCTGTTCTTTTGATTAACGGTACTAACACTTTGATTTCTGGCGTATTGCCACTTTTAGAAATGCAGATGACAACATCTTCTGGCTGCACCATTCCTAAATCACCATGAATGGCATCGGCCGCATGCATAAAAAGTGACGGAGTACCCGTTGAATTTAATGTCGCCACGATCTTATTGGCGATGATGGCACTCTTTCCCACCCCAGTAACGACTACCCTTCCTTTAAGCGTTAAAATTAAAGAAACTATAGTTTCGAAACTGTCGTCTATGTACTCTGAAATTTGCCGAATCGCTTCGGCTTCTTTGAGAAGTGTATTTTTGGCTGTGGTTTGAATATTTTTCGCTAATTTCAACTCAATGGCGTTAGAGATTCTCGCAACAAAGATAGTGAATCGATCAAACGTTTTTAAAAACTCATCAGAATTATAGAAAGAGTGCAAGAATTAAGAAAAAAACTGAAAGAAGTTTTTGGGTATGACAGCTTCAGAGGCAACCAAGAACCCGTGATTAAAAATATATTAGACGGTAAAAACACCTTCGTAATAATGCCGACAGGCGCTGGAAAGTCAATGTGTTATCAGTTACCGGCCATTGTAAGGCCAGGGACAGCCATTGTTATTTCTCCCCTGATTGCCTTAATGAAAAATCAGGTTGATCAAATGAATGCGGTAGGCATTAATGCACGCTTTCTCAACTCAACCCTTACCAAAACACAGATCAATAAGCTTAAGAAGGCGACTTTGGCTGGTGAAGTAAAGTTATTATACGTTGCTCCAGAGTCGTTGACTAAGGAAGACAACATAGAGTTTCTAAAGCAAGCAAACATCTCTTTTGCGGCAATTGATGAAGCTCATTGTATTTCTGAATGGGGACATGACTTTAGACCCGAATACAGAAGAATCAAGAGTATTATAGATATGCTGGGCAACCTGCCGATTATAGCACTTACCGCAACAGCTACTGCTAAGGTACAGCTAGACATTCAGCGCAATCTTGAAATGGAAAGTGCCGATGTTTTCAAGTCTTCCTTCAATAGAGAAAACCTTTACTACGAAGTTCGACCTAAAAAAGCCATCAAAAAGCAGCTGATTAAATTCATGCGGGAGAATAAAGGCAAGTCAGGTATCATTTATTGCTTGAGTCGTAAAAAGGTAGAAGAGATTGCTAATTTCTTACAAGTAAACGGCTTTAGTGCCAGGGCATATCATGCTGGCTTCGATCCAGATGTCAGAATCAAAAATCAAGATGATTTCCTTAATGAAGAAGTAGACATTATCGTGGCTACTATTGCCTTTGGTATGGGAATCGATAAACCAGATGTTCGATTTGTGATTCATTATGATGTTCCTAAATCACTTGAAGGTTATTATCAAGAAACTGGCAGAGCGGGACGCGATGGCCAAGAAGGACAATGTGTAATGTTTTACAGTTATTCAGACATTCTCAAACTAGAAAAATTTAACAAAGACAAGCCCGTTACTGAAAAGGAAAACTCAAAAATCCTTTTAGACGAAATGAGCTTTTACGCAGAGTCTACGGTCTGCAGAAGAAAACAACTCCTCCACTATTTTGGAGAAGTGTATGATGATACTGAATGTAGAAAAACTGGCATGTGTGATAATTGCCGCTTTGAACGCGAAACGTTTGAGGGCAAAGATTTTGTAAAAATTGCTATCGAAGCAGTGCAACAAACGAAAGAACGTTTCGGACTTGGTCACTTGGTCAGCGTAATCAGAGGATCGCAGAATCAATATATAAAAAGCTACAAACACGATAAGCTTAAGGTATTTGGTGCTGGTGCCAAAGAAGATGAAGACTTCTGGAAATCAATTGTCAGACAGACTATGCTTTATGAATTTGTCACCAAAGACATAGAAAACACAGGAGTATTGAAGCTAAGCCAGAAAGGAATAGACTTCATTAAAAACACGACCTCCATCAAATTAAGTAAGGATCACGATTTTAGTGATATCGATACTGATGATGACGAGAGTAACGAAACATCTGCTGCTCAATCGGCCGTTCAATCTTTCGACCCCGTGCTTTTTGACTTACTTAAGGCAGAACAAAGAAAAGTAGCCAAGCAACATAACTTGCCTCCTTATGCTGTAGTGCAAGAGACATCGCTTCAAGAAATGGCGACCACCTACCCTACCACCGAAGAAGCACTTGCTAACGTGAATGGTATTGGGAACGGTAAGGTCAGGAAATTTGGCACTTCATTCCTGAAATTAATTAGCAAATATGTAGACGATAATGACATTGACATTGAAGATGTGGTTGTCATCAAATCATCTGGTGCTAAATCCAAAAACAAAATCTACATCATTCAGCAAATCGATAGAAAAATCGGTCTTGAAGAAGTAGCTGAAGTGAAAGGGTGGACAATGAGTGTCCTGATCAGTGAAATGGAAATTATTTGTTTCTCTGGAACCAAGCTTAATCTTGATTACTACCTGCAAGACATTATGGACGAAGACTTTGAAGAAGAGATCATGGAATATTTCATGGACTCAGATTCTGATGCTATCGATTTAGCCATGGATGCCTTCTCAGATGAAGATATATCCGAAGAAGATATGCGATTGGTCAGGATCAAATTCCATTCAGAGCACGCTAATTAATTAACTTTACATAGAGTTAAATTAAAATCTAATGAACATTCTTGTGTTGGGAAGTGGCGGTAGAGAACACGCGTTTGCATGGAAAATAGCACAGAGTTCTCAGTGCACTCAACTTTATATTGCTCCTGGCAATGCTGGTACAGCTAGCCTCGGGCAAAATGTGAACATCAAAGTCACAGATTTTCAAGCAATTCGAGAATTTGTTATCTCTAATGATATCAAATTAGTGGTCGTTGGGCCAGAAGATCCTTTAGTCCTTGGTATTCGTGACTTTTTCGAAAGTGACGAGCAGCTAAACAAGGTGCTATTGGTCGGGCCAAATGCCAAAGGTGCTCAGTTAGAGGGATCGAAGGATTTCTCTAAGCAATTTATGTCTAGGCATAACATCCCAACAGCCAAATCGAAAACTTTTACCATAGCCAACTTAGAAGAAGGCTTGAATTACGTTTCTAGTCATCCGACACCAATCGTTTTGAAAGCAGACGGCTTGGCGGCAGGTAAAGGGGTAATTATATCAGAAACAAACGAGCATGCTCGGAAAACACTTTCAGAAATGTTAGTTGACGCCAAATTTGGAAAGGCTTCGAGCAGTGTTGTTGTTGAGCAATTCCTGAGTGGAATAGAACTGTCCGTATTCGTTTTAAGTGATGGAAAAGATTACAAGGTACTTCCATCAGCCAAAGACTATAAAAGAATCGGTGAAAAAGACATGGGCCTGAATACTGGTGGGATGGGATCTATCTCTCCAGTACCCTTTGCCGATTCAACCTTTTTAAGTAAAGTAGAAGAGCGCATTATTAAGCCAAGCATAAATGGCCTACGCGCAGAAGGAATTGACTACAAAGGCTTCCTCTTTATTGGTTTGATGAATGTTGGGGGTGATCCTTATGTCATCGAATATAATGTCCGCATGGGTGATCCCGAAACTCAATCTGTGTTTTCAAGAATTGACTCAGACTTGGTAGATCTTTTAGTAGGTTGTGGTGCTGGGACATTAAAGACTAAAACATTTAAAGTGAATTCCAAAATAGCTACTACCGTGGTAATGGTCGCAGGCGGTTACCCAAGTAGTTATGAAAAAGGGAAAGTGATTAGTGGTTTATCCACACTGAGCGAAGCCACTGTTTTTCATGCTGGCACTCAAAAGAATGAAAAGGAAGAAGTAATAACCAACGGAGGTCGAGTATTGGCGGTAACAGGATTGGGCGATACCGTTGAAGAAGCAATGGAAAATGCGTATACTGGCGTGAGAAAAATAACTTGGCAGGATGAATACCATAGAAACGATATCGGCCAAGATATTTTAGAATTGAAAAATAAAGATTTAGCGACCGAAAGGTCTTGAATATAAAATATGAGCTGTAGTTGCGGAGTGAGTACCGATGGCACTGTTGCTGGCTGCAATAATAATGGAAGCTGTTCAACTGGTGGTTGCAACAAAATGAATGTCTTTGATTGGTTGTCTAATATGGACATGCCAACATTAGATAGCTTCGATATTGTTGAAGTTAGATTTAAAAACGGTAGAAAAGAATTCTTTAGAAATACCGATCAACTCGATGTGGTTACTGGAGATGCAGTGATTGTTGATGTACCTAGTGGGCATCATCTCGGCCATATCTCTATGCAAGGTGAATTAGTACGCCTGCAAATGCAGAAGAAAAAAGTCGCTAATAACGATGAAATCAAAACGATTTATCGAAAAGCCAACCTCAAAGATTTAGAGAAATTTGACGAGGTACGAAAGCGAGATATGCCTACGCTTTTCCGTACACGACAAATTATCATAGACCAAAAATTAAACATGAAACTCACCGATGTAGAGTTTCAAGCCGACAATACTAAAGCTACTTTTTATTACTCCGCAGAGGATCGTGTCGATTTTAGAGAACTGATTAAGGTATTGGCTGGTGAATTTAGAATCAGAGTAGACATGCGCCAAATTAGCCTGCGGCAAGAAGCCGGAAGACTAGGAGGAATAGGCTCATGTGGTAGAGAGCTTTGCTGCTCTACTTGGCTTACTGATTTTAGAAGCGTCAGCACTTCTGCCGCACGGTATCAAAACCTAAGCCTAAACCCCAGTAAATTATCTGGTCAATGTGGTAGACTTAAATGTTGCCTTAATTATGAGTTAGAAACTTACATGGATGCCCTAGAGGATATTCCTGATGTAACTAAACTCAAGACCAAAGTTGGAGAAGCCCGACTACAAAAGACTGATATCTTTAGAAAAATCATGTGGTTTGGCTACGACTCCGAAAACACTTGGCACCCCATCGAAGCAAGCAGAGCAGCCGAAATTCAAGTGATGAATGAAAAGGGCCTTGTACCCGATACGCTTACTGTGGATGAAATTGAGGTCATCAACCTAAAAGAAGTAGGGATCAACCAAGATTTGGCTAAAATGGACAAGAAGTTCAAAAAGAAAGACCAGCAGCAGCTACAAAGGCAAGAAAATGACTCAAGTGCTCCAAACAAGAACGTAAACCGCAATAAAAATAGGAGCCGCAATAGAAATAGCAAACCTGAATGATAAAGCCCGTGTTCAAAGTCTGTTTTATCGCCTTATGTCTTTTGACTTTAAATTCTTGTGACAGCAACAGGGTATATGAAGATGTTTATGACTTCGAAGAAGGCATTTGGAATATGGATACCATTCCAGCTTTCAGCTTCGAGATTAATGATGCCGCCCCTAAAAGAATTTTGCTCAATGTGAGAAATTCAATTGAATTCAAGACCCAAAACCTCTACCTCACCTATTATTTAATAGATGAAACGGGAACGGAAATTAAATCAGAATTAGTGAATGTACTATTATTTGACCCTATCACTGGTAAACCGTTAGGAAAAGGACAAAGCATTTTTCAACATGAAGTTGAAATTCTAACTGATTACAATTTCCCGAAAGTTGGAGTCTTTAAAATCAGAGTAGCCCAATACATGCGCGAAACTGATTTAGCATTTGTGCCCTCTGTTGGAATACGGGTAGAAGACATTCAAAAGTAGCTCAAAGTAAAGTTTCCGCTTTCTCTATCAACCTACCAATATTATCTTTCATGCGCTGTGGGGTAAGCCAATAATTACGGCTGTGCACAAAACGGTAATTCCATGCCTTGGTCTCTAATAAATAAGGCTTATAAACGAAGCTGTCTTTAATGGTTGGGCTTTCGAAAAAGACATTATCATCGGTAAATAATATCGCCTTGAATTCATCACTCTTCTTGAGAGATAGATCGGCAAAAGGTAGCTCCTCTGTAATTTTCAATCCAAGTTCCTTTTCCCAGAATTTAAGCTTCTCTTTAAGATACCACGCTGGATTAAACGTTTGGGAAGCAGACTTAGAAGGATAAAACCTCCCTTGGGCAACTTCTCTAGCAAAGGTCAAATAAGCTTTTAATAATTTGGGGCCTTCGTTCTTCAAATGGCTTACTTTTAAATTTTCGGGTAAAAGAGAAGTAACAATAATTACCTTTTCCCTAGCACGGGTGATGGCTACATTCAACCTATTTTCTCCACCAACAGCATTGAGGCTACCAAATTGCAGATTCAGTTTTCCCTTTTTGTCAATACCGTAAGCAGTAGAGAAAATAATAATGTCGCGCTCATCGCCCTGCACATTCTCAATATTCTTAACGAAGAGCCCGTTCAAACTATCAATGCCTGACGCTTCAATTTTATCCTGAATCAGACTTTGTTGGCTCGCATTGAAAGTAACTACGCCCACCGATTTCTGATTCCCCTCTTTCTCAAAGTTCTTTAAGATTTCAATTACTCGTTCGGCCTCTGGCTCATTGCATTTATTTTCCCAAAGCCCATTTAATTGTATAAAATCAATAGGTGGCTTTGGGTCATTGATGTACTCAAAATGAGGTAGCATCTGTAGTTTACCCTTATAAAAGTGCTGATTCGAGAAATCTATCAAGGGCAAAGACTGACTTCGGTAATGCCCTTGCAAATGTATCTGCATCAAGAAATTACTTGACAGCTCTAATAGTGACTCGACCTCAAGGGCTAATTCCTCCTCTTCATTCTCCCATTTCACTTGGTACAAATCGTTGGGCTTCAGTTGCTGGCTATCGCCTGCTATTACCAATTGCTTGCCTCTATAAATTGCAGGTAAACCCTTCTCTGCAAAGCACTGACTCGCTTCATCAAAAATCACCAAATCAAAGAAGGTCGCCATTGGAAAGATAGCCGAAACTGATTCTGGAGAGGCCATCCAACAAGGAACCAAGTTGAACAGCTCATCATGAAAATTGGAAAGCAACTTCCGCAGTGGCCAAATCTTTCTCCTTTTAGTCACCTGATGGTCTAAATCCCGATAGGTGACCATATTATTCAGTCGGTTATACTCCGCTGGCTCGTAAGTCTTTTCTCTGGCTCGCTGCAAGAGTATTTGGGTACTTGCCTCTAACTTTTCAAGTTCGGCATGCTGCAAGTCGGTGAGATTTTGCTCAAATTTTAGTGTAGAAACGGTTCGAAGGATTGGGTATTTACTTTCAATATGGTCTATCCACGCCAAGCGTAGACTGTTGTTGAAAATCTGTGAATATTGATCTGGGGAAAGTGCCCCTAACTCCTTCAGTTTTTTAATTACAGAAAGCTGATGCTCTGAAAAATCAGCTTCTATTTGATCTAATTCGCAAATAGCATCGAAATCGTTCGTTAAACTCTCCTTTAAACGCACAGCAAAATCAGCGTCTCTTAAAATCCCATCAACTTGACTAGGAGCAACGTATGTATTCCACCGCCTTCGGTCTTCTGGAAGCTGTTTTAGCGCTGACATTAAAGCCTTAATGCGTTTTTTAATGTCTACTGACGAAAGCTTTTTAACTGGGAAATACTCCTTGAAATTTGCAAAGGAGGCGAAAATTAACTTAGCTTTTAGGGCGACCTCTAACTTACTGAGCCAATTATTGAGCTCCTGCCGAGTGAGTGTATTGGGCACATCAGTAATCCATTCTGCATTGCTAAGCTTAGTAAGTTGATGTTGCAGGTTAAGTCGATGGTCAATTTTCTGATCTAAAATTTTAAATTGTTCCTTACTATCACTCAAACCGTTGGCCACTAGAATTCTAGCCAAACGAAGTTTCTCTTTTGAAAAGCGCCATTTAATAGAAAGAATAACTGATTTTCTGGCGTTGCTTCTTTTCTTTAAAAGGACTTGAATTTCTGGGATTTCAGCGATTTTCAAACTGGTTTCCATGCCCGGTTCATCAAAGCAACTATTGATCAGGTTTCGACTATTCGCCAGCCAGAGTAAATCACTTTCCTTATTCTGAATCCCAATCATCGGCTTCAGCAAGTCATAAATCTCTTCGCTTTGAAGCAGTTCGATAAATTCTGCTAAGCGGTCCAAGTTTTCGCCCATAGTGCGGCAGGTATCAAAATCCACGGCTTCTTGAATAATGGCAGATACAGTATCAACATAATGATGAGCCTTAGTAGGGATTTCGTTTAAATAATCTAGCGCCTTCTTAAGGTCTGTAACCTTCAGGCCACGAAAACTCACCCTTTCGGCCCATGGATAATCCGCTCTGTTAAATTCTAAAGCATAGTCGAAATACGGTTTGAGTTGCTTTTGAAAAGTAAAGTCGTTGAAATTGAAGTAATGGTACTCTTGTACTAAGGTGATTGCTTGTGCTTCGGGGTCGGAAGTCAGGTAAAGTTCTTTAACAGAAAGACCACATTCTTTATCCTCGAAAAGTGCCTGTTTGTAGTCCTCTAATGATTCCGCAATATCATCAATCGCGCGTGCCGCTTGTTTAAAACTCCTGTCGAGTTGAATAGCATCAAGGTTCGTATTACTCCTTTTATACTCAGTTAACCTTTCTATTTGCCTGGCAACTTTATCATACACTTCTTTTCTGTCATTTTTGAAATCATGCACTAGCGCCACAAAATCATGGATTCCTTGGTCTTTCAACCGCTGGTAGACTACGTCTAAAGCGGCTCGTTTCTGACTGACCAAAAGTACTTTTTTGCCCCTAGCCATATAATCCGAAATGAGATTACAAATTAATTGTGACTTGCCTGTGCCAGGTGGCCCTTGAATCACCATTGAGTTTCCCTTTTTTACTGCCTTGATTGCATTTTCTTGAAAAGCATCTTTGCGAAAAGGCGTAATGGTTTCTTCTTCCTTTACCTTATTTAAAAAATAGCGATAGGCGTCAAAGTCTGGTCCGAATTCATTTTGGTCAGAAAGATTCTTTTGAGCGAAGAAATCTTCGAAGCTGTCTGCCTTCAAGTGATTAATCAAGTGCTCATAGTCTGGAATCAAATAAGAATCCGCTTGAGGAAAAATACCAAGTACCGCCTCAGACATTAATTCTAGTTTACCATTGCCCTTGCCTTGATCAAAATCGTCCTTCGTACTTTCTGTAAAACGATTCAGCTTATCAGCAAAAACATCAGTACCGAATTTTATAGTGATATCACTTTGCTCTAAAATATCATAGAGCTGAGTTTTAAACACTGTGCTGTCCGTATCGAAATCATCAAAGGATCGATCTAGTAATTCCTCGTCAATCTTTACCTGATTATAATGCGCAAAAGCGAGTAAAAAACTTTTGTTAAAACTAATATTGACATCTTTTCTTGGGGTGAGAAGCCATTCGTTTTGATCTAAGGCTAAACTGACCGGAAAAAAGATCAAAGGAGCTCTAACGATGGTACCATCATTAAATTTACCATGGACAAACGGCCATCCTAAGTACAAATCCTTACTACCAGTTTCATCAAAAATGAATTGCTCTTTCCTTCGCATTTTAGCTAAACGACTGGCGAGTTTATTAGAGTTGGCGTCTCTACTATCAGAATTGGGTACAAGCTTCACGCTCGCCTTTTGAGCAATGATGTCTTCTAAAATTCGAAAAGAAGGCTTGAGGTCAAGGAAATCAAAATCGTGAAGATCAATAAACTGATCTGATAAGAGCTTGAGCAACACCAATGAACGATTATTCGCTGATAGGTTCGTCAATCGTCTCAAATAGGATTGCAAAATATGCCGCATAAATCGAATTTAAGAATTAGTAAGGGCTAGCGTAAATTTTTAGTGAAAAAAACTTGAGATTCGATGCTCACCCCATTTTCAACAGTGACAAAATCGGCAAAACACAAAAGAGCTAGTGCAAAGTAAATAAACAGGCTCCACCCAAAAGACTAATCCTCTATTTTTGGAATCATTCTTACTAAGTATTGATCGTTTTCATCTTTATGTAAGTAGTATACAAACCATCCACACTCTTCGGCTACATCTTCCAAAGTATTTTCATCAATGTAAATCCAGTCGAACCATTCTCCTTTGATCCCTTGGTACTCATATTGAAAACTAACTTCTCCGTAATATTTATCTTTTGGCAAGGCCTTCCCTTCATAAAGGTATTTTATATCAGAGGTATCAAAAATCAGTTGCCCTTCTGGCTTTAGTAATTTTTTTGCGTGGTTCAGAAATTGTCTAAAACCATCTAAAGTCCCTACCAAGCCAATTCCATTCATGAGCATTATCATGGTATCATATTGGCCTCCTTGGTATTCAAAAAAATCAGCTTTTACCGCCCTCTTAAGCCCATCGTTTTGCATAATTTCTACAGCAACTTCTGATGTATCTATTGCAGTAACCTCCTTATTCATTTGCTGAAGTACCAAAGCATGACAACCTGCCCCTGCTCCAATGTCCAAAATATCTCCATCGGCAATAGACAAAGCCATTTGCTCCATTTCAGGCATTTCTTCATAGCCCCTAAAAAAATACCAAACAGGCATTTCTTCCGCTTCTCCATAGGAAGTATTCAAGATCAGCGATTGATCTTCTACTCCTGATTGATAATCCTTAAGCGCTTTGCCATAAATATCCATGCCAGTAAAATTACACTAAGATTATATATTTGATGAGTTCTTAGAAATCGATAGCAATATATTTTATTTCGATATAAAAACACTCTTTACAAGGGCAGGAAGAGGCCGTAAATACTTTTTATTTACTTTTCTTTTACCCTAATGGACTTTCTCCAAATTAAAGATGGTTGACAAACTAAAATCATGGTTGAAAAACTAACCATTTAAACCATAAAAAGGGCTCTGAAATAATATGAATTCAATACTAAGGTAACAATTGGCATTTTTGTATGTTGATACATTAAACCAAGATTTCGTTGAGATTCAATCAGTTAACTTTCCTATTATTATTTATGATCACTCAAATGCATTCGCTCGCTCAAACTGAGCGAAGATCATTTGATGCAGTAAGAACCACGGAGAAGATAAAAATCGATGGCCTTATTGATGAAGACATTTGGTGTCAAGCACCCATTCAATCAGATTTTTATCAAAACAGCCCTAATCCTGGGGAGCCTTCACAACGTAGATCAGAAGTTAGATTTCTTTACGATGATGAAGCAATTTACATTTCAGCCCAACTGTATGAGAAGCGAGAAGATGTTTTTAATCTATTAACCAATCGAGACAATATTGGCAACTCTGATTATTTTGGAGTGAGCTTTGACCCTTACAATGCGGGTTTGAACGGTGTTGGTTTATTCGTTACCGTAGCGGGAGTTCAGTATGATACACGCTACTCGAATGGAGGAAATACCTCTATTTGGAGAAATGATGAAGACTGGAATGCAGTTTGGCTGTCGGCCTCAAAGATATATGATGAATATTGGACTGTAGAGATGAAAATCCCTTATGCTGTTCTCCGCTTCAACTCAAAAGAGATTCAGAATTGGGGAATTAATTTTGTTCGTCAAAATTCATCTTTAAACGAATCCTCGTTTTGGAATCCCATTGACCCTCAAATTGATGGCTATTTGAACCAAGCAGGTTTAGTCACCAATATTAAAGACGTTAAACCGCCTACTCGCTTATTCTTCTATCCTTATATCTCTACAGTCTTTAATCGTTCAACAGCCACTGGTTTTACGGAGCCACAGTTGAATGGCGGTATGGACATTAAGTATGGTATCAATGATGCCTTTACGTTAGACATGACTTTGATTCCTGACTTCAGTGGAGTTCGTTCAGATAATCAGGTTTTAAACTTGAGTCCTTTTGAAGTACGTTTCGATGAGAACAGGCAATTCTTTACCGAGGGGGTTGAACTCTTTAACAAAGCAGGCCTTTTCTACTCACGTAGAATTGGAGACACTTTTGGCAATATTACCGAAGCACTTCCTGATAGCGAAAATGTTACTTACAGACCTCAGGCAGCCCAGTTAATCAATTCGAGTAAAATTACAGGACGTACCAACGGTGGCTTGGGGATTGGTTTTTTCAACGCTATTACAGACCGTACCTACCTCACTGTTGAAAATTCAGAGACGGGAGAAGAGCGCCAAGTAGAAGGTGACCCAATGACTAATTTCAACGTTTTTGTGCTTGATCAAAACTTAAAAAACAATTCTAGTGTAACGCTGACCAACACAAGCGTATTGAGAGGTAAAAATGGCGATGATGCAAATGTTACAGGGGTAAACTTCTCGTTAAATGACAACAATTTGAACTGGAGGGCGTCTGGCTTCTTGGGTTACAGCCGAGTCGTATCATTCGATGATAGCGGTGACAATGAGACTCTTAAAACTGGAATTAAATATAATATCGGGATTAGAAAAAATCGTGGGAGGTACCAATTTGGTGTGAATAGAAATGTAGAAAGTGATACTTATGATATTAATGACCTAGGCTTTTTAAGAAGGCCAAATCAGATAGAACATCAAGGAGATTTTTCGATCAATCAGTTCAGGCCAGTAGGTATATTTAATAACTATAGGATAAGGCTTGAGACGCGTTATAACCGGCTTTACAATCCTAACACCTTTACTAACATGAATGTGGACCTCAACTTCAATGCAACATTCAAGAACTTCTGGAGAGCAAACATTAATATTGGGATGAACCCCGGCAATAGCTTTGACTATTTTGAAGCCAGAAGGTCGGGTTATGTATTAACGAGACCTTCTCGTCAGGACTTCAGATTAAGTATTAATACTGATAGCAGAAAAGCATTGAGACTATCGACACGCTTTGGTTTTGCTTCCAGACCTGAATGGAATCAAGCAGATCAATCATTCAATTTTTCTACTAGAGTACGAATTGGAGAACGAGCAGAAATCAGCCATAACTTCGATGAGTCGATCAGTAATAGAGAAAGAGGCTATGCTACCACACTCTATGACGATAGCGGTAATTTTCAATCTGTAATTATTGGTCAAAGGAATGTGAAGACATTGACCAACACGCTAAATGCTCGCTATATTTTCACCAATAGAATGGGGGTTACTTTTAGAGTAAGGCACTATTGGAGTACCGTTGAGTACAACCAGTTCTATGACTTAAGAGAAGATGATATCCTAGCCGAAAGCGACTATACGGGTATTGATGCAATAACTGCTGAAAGACTTCACGATCGTAATTTCAATACATTCAATATCGATATGGAATATAACTGGCAGTTCGCTCCAGGTTCTGAAATTCGAGCCATATGGAAACGTAGCATTGGTTCAGACGATAGGGCTACTGATTTAAATTTCTTCAATAATTTTAATAACACTTGGGAAGCTCCTAATGTGGATAGTATCACCATCAGGCTAGTTTACTTTATAGATTATTTGAATGTAAAAAGTCTCTTCTCTCGCAGCTAATTGTAATTCGCTGCTTGTCTGATTACCTTAAGATAAATTAACTGTTATTAATTATCTAGCGCATCTATACCTTTCTGGCCAAAACGAAAAAATCGTGATTGGTAATTTCCTTGGCGACTTTATCAAGGGTAATCAATACCTGAACTATGATCCTGAAATTGGAAAGGGCGTAATTCTACATAGAGAAATCGACAGGTATACTGATAGTCATTTAACGGTAGGAGAGAGTAAGAAAAGACTCTCTGAAAAGTACAGGCATTACTCGGGGGTGATCGTAGACATGTTTTACGATCATTTTTTAGCCAAGAATTTCAATGAATTCCATTCTTCTGACCTCAAGTCCTTTTCTGAAGGCCACTTTAAAACGCTCTTGGCATTTAAACCTAATATGCCGCACAAAGCCCAGTACATGTTACCACATATGGTAGAAAATAATTGGTTGATGGGTTACGGAGAAATGCAAGGGATGCATCAAGCCTTAACAGGACTATCGCATAGAACGAAATTCGTTTCAAAGATGGACGAGGCGGTTGAAGACTTAGTAGAGCACTATGCGCTTTTCGAAAGTGAGTTTAGAGATTTTTTTCCCAACATTCAAGCACACATTAGCGATTTCAGAGCAAATTTGATTAATTCGTAACCATGATCATTTCCAAACCTAAGCGCCAGACGATATTCTCCTTAACAGTTTTCACATTAGTCTCCTGTTTCGGTTCCATGTACTTTATGCGAGAGATATTGGCAGAACCCAATGGTACATGGAGGTATATTGTACTCGGTTTTTTATTGGTTGTTTCTTCGATTCTACTTTATAAACTGATTTTCAATTATAAGGTAATTAAAATCAGCCACGATAAAATTCACGTCTATTATCCTTTTAGATTTTATAAATCTGTACAAGATGTTAGTGAATTGGGTGCTTGGCAAGAGACCATTATTAAAGCGAATAAAACAGATTATAAAGAATTAAAGCTTGTTTTTATGAGTAAGGGGTACGTCAAAATATCCAATCAAGAAAACAATGATTACGATAAAGTTTATAACTACATAAAGCGAAAAGCACCTAAAAAGCAGGTGAAAGAATCATGATCAAGAATGCGCTATTTGTGGCTTTAGGAGGTGGATTAGGCAGTGCTTGCCGCTATCTAATTCAGACTGCTTTCCACAACCGTTTTCCCGCATTCTTTCCCTACGGCACCTTTGCAATCAATGTGATCGGCTGCTTGATCATCGGCATCTTAATGGGCTTAGTGAATCAAAAAACCATAAGCCCTCAAATGAGCCTTTTATTGATCGGTGGCTTTTGCGGTGGGTTTACTACTTTTTCAACCTTTGCCTACGAAGGCAACACGCTCTTGCTAGACAACAAACCCCTACAGGCGATTCTCTATTTAGGCCTGAGTGTCACTTTAGGAATGCTCGCTGCCTATTTGGGCTATAAATTGACTCGAAGCTGAGCGGTTCAGGATCATGTTAATGGAATGATCGCTTTTAGATGATCGTTTTGTATATATTTTGAAAGCCGTTTTGATCTACAGCGATGCACTATAAATGTTTCTTCTAAGATGACGATTTAAATTTAGCAGCTACTTAGTCATTTTCAACAGTCTGATATGACTGCGCAGAGACCTTCGTGTTTACTCAGCTTATACTTTTAGAATGAAAATAGTCAGCTTTTCAGCACGCAAATATCCTTGTATTGCTCTTTTGTAAATTTTTTTCTTAAAAAGTCAACTAGCCGAATTCCTTTCTTAATGGAGCATTATAGAGGCTAGTTAATGACTCCAATCATAAGTATCCAACTTCATCAGGCAGGCAATTAAAAGATCAATTGAGCCTTGAATGTCTTCTTTATGCGCCATTTCAATCACTTGATGTAAATTCCTTGTTGGGATAGACACCGCTCCTGAAATCGCTCCATTCTTACCCATGCGCTGAACACCCGCTGTATCTGTACCACCAGCTGTCAAAATTTCGGGTTGCCATTTAATGCCTGCTTCGTTAGCGGTTTGCTTCATAAAGGAGACCATGCGGTAATCGCAAATAGTGGAAGCGTCCATGATTTTAATGGCGGTTCCTTTGCCCAATTGGGTTACCATTTCATGAGGTTGTGCTCCAGGTAAATCAAAGGCTATAGTCGTATCTAACCCAAAACCAAAATCTGGATTGATGGTATGTGCCGAAACATTCGCTCCTCGGAGGCCTACTTCTTCTTGTACAGTAAATACACCATACACATCATAAGGTTGATCTTTCAGGTTTCTTAGCGCTTCAATCAAAATAAAAACGGAGACTCTGTTATCGATGGATTTGCAATTGACACAGTTACCCATTTCGATCAATTCGCGTTCGCGGGTGATGGGATCCCCTATTGTCACTATCTTTTCTACTTCCTCTTTAGGCATGCCTAAATCAATAAAGTAGTCGGATAGCTTCACTATTTTTTGTCTTTCTTCTGCGGACATCACATGGATAGGCTTGCTGCCCATTACTCCAATTACGTCTTCCTTACCGTGGATGATTACCCTTTGGGCAGTCAGGGTTTTTGGATCAAAACCACCGAGCGTATGAAAACGGATAAAGCCATTGTCATCAATATGTGTGACGATAAAGCCAATTTCATCCATGTGGGCGGCCACCATGGCTTTTTTTCCTTCTGGATTATTCACTCCTCTCTTAACCGTGATTACGTTACCCATATTATCGATAGACAGCTCGTCTACCAATGGGCTCACCTCAGCGATTACTAAGTCACGGATTCTTTTCTCGAAACCAGGAGCTCCGGCTTCTTCACAGATTCTTTTTAAAAGGGCTACATCTATACTCATAAGTACACTACTATTCTTGCAAATATAAAGTTTAAAACAGTGGTTGAAAAGAGAAACTAGAGGTCTTCTGCTAAAGTAAAGACAACGGTGAGCGAATAAACGCCAGGCGTATAATTCATAGTGGGCGTTAGGCGGTAGTCTATTCTAAAACGATGTGTAAAAGCATTGCTTGTTCCATCTCCCGGTAAATTAGCACCAATCCCATTATTCGTTAGAGGATCACCAGCAGCTGTGCCAATAAGAAAAATCGGTGAACTATTGTCCTGTAATTGAAAAAAGGAGGTTTGTTGTGATGTGCCACCGGGGCTTGTCGCCCTAATTTCTAAGGTGGATACAGGTACTATTGTAGTTCCAGCACTAGAGTAAGAGGTTAAAACGTCCCACTGACCAGCCGTATTGGTTTGCGTACCTACATGTAAATCCCATTGGGACGAAGACTCTATTCTAAACTCTGTAGCGCCCGCTAAAATGATCCCATTATTGTATTGTCTAATCGTATTGAACGTAAAATTTAGGTCTGCCCCTCTTGTAATGTTAATGTCAAGGGTTTGACACCACATTTGTGAGGTAGAGAGAGAAAGGATTAATATGAAGCAAAGGCTTCTAAGCATAGATAAAGGTAAATAAAAAAGAAAGAGGTAGCAATACGCTACCTCTTTTACCAATCAACATAAATCGAATTAACTTATTACCACGTCTTAGTAAAAAGTAATTTCTTATAAATCCTCAGCGAGTGTATAAATCACATTCAAACCATAGAAACCAGCCTGATATTGGGCGGTTAAAGTAGGAACAATTCTGTAATCTACTCTGAAGAAGTGACTATCTGGAGTCGTTAAATAAGTTCCTGAAGCTACACCGTCAGCAGCACCTATGGTACCCACGATATCCAATCGCGTGTTCGATAGCGCAGTGAAGTCAGTAAGCGCAGAAGTTCCAGCACCATTGATAACTCTTACTTCAAGTAAAGTTGAAGGAATAGTAGAAACACCAGCACTAGAGAAAGCTTGTAATTGAGCCCATGTGACAGTTTCTGCCTGAACGTATAAATCCCAAGGAACAGTAGATTCTACTTTTAATTCTGTAACGTTTGGCTTGATAATACCATTAACATAACTCGGGATTGTATTGAACGTGAACTCCACGTTTGGATCTGTTGCTAAGGTCAAATCAAGAACGCCTTGAAGGTCCATCGCTACATAGACGAATTCATTGTCGTCTGGAAGTACTTGAGCATTCACTTGAGAAGCGAATGAGAGAGAGAATATAGCTACAACAGCCAACATTCTAAGTTGTGACACTTTTTTCATGATTATAAATGTTTAGGTGAAAAGTTTATGGTATGAAAGTATTATATTATTTTCATATTAACAAGCTTACATTCATTATTTTTTCAGCTTGTGGTATTTTTTTTTACTTGCCTCTTTCAGGGATGATCATCTCTAATTCTGCTGCTGCCACTTCATCGCGATTACCGTAATCTAAAACTCCTAAAACGGAATATCGACCAGGCGCATAATCACTGGGAAGCTCAAAAATCACATCCCTATTGCTGGCTGGGAGCACGGTGAAGTTTGACGCCTTAAGTCTTTTAGTTTCACCATTACTTAGATTCGTAATTTCTACGTATGAATTACATTTCAAGAATGTCTCTCCAATATTTCTCAGTCTTAGAATTAAAGAATTGTCATTCTGCGTAAAGTCTAATATTTCTCCCTTGGAATAGGTTACACTTGGTGGAGTCTGGAATATGTACACTCCAAATCTGTATGATTGATTAAGGTTGACGACCAAGCCTTCGCTATTTTGGTCTTGCCCTTGACGTTCTTGTGCTAACCTAATATAGGCAACAGCCCAACGCGCCATCAAAGCGGAAGAATCTTGCGGTACATTCATTACCAGCATGATTTCTTGTTTTTCTCCTGGAGCCAACTCAAAAAAAGCGGGATCTGCACTTACCCAGTCAGCACAAGACCTCGCCAGTTCTCCTCTCTGTAAGAATTGACTTTTCCCAGATCTACTGGCATCGAAGTCTCCAAAGTCCACTTGAAAAGCTTGACTTTCTTCTGAATTGTTAGCAACCGTAATTTTACCTCTTTGGCTGCCTCCCGGTTCCACTTTAAAGTTTAGCCTAGTGGGCGAAGTTGAAATTTTCTGTCCATAACTTTCAAACACCATCAAGAGTGGCAAAATGAATAGCCCTAGCCTTATCAGCGAATTGAAATAGTTCGTATTTGATTTATGCTCCATTTTTTTGATCGGTTTAATTATTACCAAATTTTTTAATATTCAATTTTCTTGCTTTCTCTATCAGATAAAAAGTCACTTGATAGTTAACACTCACATTGTTTACATTTAGGGTATAGCTACTTTGTGCAAATTGAAACTGGTCGTCAATAGCCTGCTCGTTAACTTTCAGGGTATACAACCCAAAAGGAACATAGAGGTTGAATTCACCATTCTGATCACTCAAGCCAGAATAAGTATTCCCCTCTTGATCGGTCATATTCACACGTATACCATTCAGGTTCATCCCCCCTTTGCCCAGCGCAGAATACTGAGCTTGCTGTAAAAGTATATTGCCTTTTATTTGAACGCCCCTCTTTAATGGCACAAATACCGTTCTGTCGTTATCAAGAATGACTGATTGATCCTCCCCTTTAAACCAGCCCTCGCTATTTGAAAGCACTTCGCTCTTAACAAAATAGTTTTCTTGAGGTAAATTCTTGAAAATCACCCTACCCTCGGTATTTGTCATGAGCGACATATCTCTCACAGAGATAATGGCATCTTGAACAAAGCCCTCTCCCACATCTCTCCTATTGTTTCCATTCAAATCTTTGAAGACAACGACCTCTAAATTATGGCTCTTACTTCCTGGCCTTTTAATGTTAAAAGTTTTTTTAACCCCAAACCTGAGTAAAAAATTGCGCTGAGAGAAGGTGTTGAATACTCCATCTCCAAAGGCATTGACAGTCGGCAATGGACTCTCCCCTTGATTGATGTTAAATAACTCACCCGTCATCGTAAACTGAAAATCATTTTTTGAGTGATAGGTAATCACTGGACTAAAATTACTTCGCATTCGGGCCAAAACAGATTCATAGCTGACGTTAAAAGTAGGCCTGATCGACAATCGAGCCTTTCTAAAGTTCAGTGTGGCAAAAGTTGATAAGAAGATAGACTGTGGATTTATACCATCCTCTAATACTCTCAAATTATCCAGCACATTGAATGGGCCAAAATAATACCTGGCCGTTACATTCATGTTTTTATAGCGCAGTGTGTTCTCCCATCTAGCGACTAAATATGGCTTAATTGCGTAGTCCAATGCTTTTGTAAAACCAGTAAAAAATCTGCTATAAACGCGCAATTTTGATTTACGATTAGATGAAAACAATACCCCCCCCCCTGCGGTCATTGTTCTTAGGCCTAAAACCTCGTCATTCTGTAGTCTTGGGTAGAGTACAAAATTTCCAGCTTCGTTATTGAAGCCATATTGAAATTCATAAATATTGAGCTTAAACTTATCCTCTGGAAACATTCTCCCCTTGCTATAAATCTCCGCCTCGCGCTCATTAATCTCTGTTTTGAAAGCAAAAAATCTATTATTTTTTAGTGGATATCTCAAGTTCAAATTGACACTGGTCGTTCCCCTAAATTGCGAAAGGTAGTTAGGACTATTTAACCTTAATTGCGAAGCTATATTCACACCAAAATAAGTTGCACTGTATTTTAAACCAAGACCATAACCCGTTGTTGTAAACGGGTTCGTGCTTCGCGTATGCAACTCGCTGCTGACACCACCATTGACCCTGATAATGTGGTTGTTACTAATCCTGTAGGTCCCTATTGCAGTCACTAAACTACCATCAATATCATTAAATTCATCATTCCTTCTAACAATGCCCGTTTCCAGCTGAATACCCTTTCCATTGCCATAAGACACCCTAGCACCTAAATCCTGAATCCGGTTCTGAATATTTCCGTTTTGCTGCCTAGTGACGAAAATTGCGCCCACCTTAATTTTGCCGAAATTGTAATTGCCTTTTACTCCTTCTCCATTCAAAAGCACCTCCATATTATCACCAACATTGCCGACCGAGACCTGATAGTTATCAGCAGTGTATTGCGCAAACTTATAAGAGCCCCTAAATTGGGTTCCCGTAAAGGCACTACTAGAAATTATTGTTTGATAGTAATATCTAAGATTCTTGTTGGCCGCTAGATTTGTTTCGCCATACAAGTCCAAACTAAAGTTTGTGAATTGAGATAAGATGTTGTAGGAATTGAATTCCATTGTCAATGGAATGGTTGAGTTACCGTTTTTACTCTGCACTTTCTTCTCACTGCTCAGTTTGAACAGATCCACTCGCCCTCCAGCCGTCAATCCCTTTCCAGTTTTGTCTCTCACTTGAATTTGAATCTTATACTCCCCCTTCTCATCATCACTAGCAATCAGAGGCTTAGCGCTAAAGAAGTCATTCTTGGTTGACTCTTTTCCGAGCATAGCAAAAAATGTAAGTGTGGTATCCACCGCAACACCAAGTCTAATGTTCATAGAATTCTCAGCCACTGGGTTGCCTAAATAATCTAAGACACTTATTTTGGTCGGTACATTAAAAATGATATTCAGATCTTCATACGAGTTACCATCATTGCTGAGCTTGAATCTAAATCGAGTTGTGTCACTTTTGGATGGAAAAAAAACAACTTTATCAACCACTTCCGTTCTCCAACGAGATAGTTTTGTAATCTCTAAACTCCATGGAGTACTGGCTAAGGGAATAAATTGTGTTGATAGTGCTGATGCATTCACAAAATAATTAACATTCCCCTCGGCATTTTTCTGAGGGATAATTCTGACGGGAATGAAAAGAGAGTCGCCAGCATCAACTGAATAAATTTTCTCTCTATCAACGAGGGGTTGCCAACCGGCAGGTGAGGACACATCAAGCGTAAAACTCATGCTTCTAGATGTTCCGTTTTTCGCAATAAGCACATTAGAGGCAACTTGATCAACCGTACCTGTTGTCGAAGAATTTACAAAGGACATCGTAAAACCGTTGGCAACGACATTGTTTTGTGCTTGCGAAATTAGACAAGCAAACAAAAAAATCGCGCCAACCACAATTAGAGAGAATACTCTCCTAGGCTTGAAGAAGCTGGAATTCACAATCAGTCAGTACTTTGGTGTTAGGTAGCGTCAAAGATAAAAAAGGCATCTAAAAAACCAACAATAAAAGCACTTGCTTTTCTCTTAAATAGTGCGTTTAACGTACGTATAGGGTATTTATACCTGTCAATAACGTTTTACCGACCCCAAACGACAACTAAATTTTATATAAAAAAACGATATAGAAAACAATAAAATCTCAAAACCAAAATTATCCTTACAATAAATAGAATATGCTTACTTGACTGAGCAGGTCTGCTCACCGTTTTACAGTTTAATGAAACGTAATTTGCTGGTTTTCACACTCATGTGTTGGAATACTATCGTTCAAAACCTCTTATAGCTACTGAACCTTTCTCTTTAACCTATTTACCTTTGGAGAAAGTCAAACCCCTGAGCCTTATTAATTAGGCATAAAAAAAGAGGCCACCTCGTTCTTCAACAAGACAACCTCTGAGTGCGCACGAGAAGATTCGAACTTCCACACAACTTAATGCACCACCCCCTCAAGGTGGCGTGTCTACCAATTTCACCACGTGCGCAGTATCCTTAATTCGAAGGGCAAAAGTAACAATTTTCATTCAATTGAAAAACAGATTGTACCCATTAAAATTAAACCAATAGTATTTAGCAGGCTTCTTTTCTAAATTTCAAGGTCAATTTTTTTTTTATGAGGTCATTCAACAAGAATATTAAAATCGGTCTAGTCTTTATCGTTATAGGCGTCTTCTTTCTACTGGGCAATTTTGACGTCATTTCTCAGAGATTTAGAGACCTCCTTTTTCAATGGGAAAATATTCTTATCCTCATTGGCATCAGCCTACTGTTCAATAAAGAGAACTTTAGAAAAGGGATCATATTTTTGACTATCGGTATATTCTTTAGTTTAGATCAATGGTTTAATCTAGACATCAATATTTTCGACCTGTGGCCAATGGCCCTTGTCATCCTTGGTCTTTTCCTTATCACAAGGAACAGCGATAAAGGCGAAGAAAATTATAAAAATAGCTTACCGTTCGATTCAGACAGAATTGATGATACTGTTGTTTTTAGTGGTGGCGATAAAGTGATCAGCAGCCAGGCATTTAAAGGAGGCGCACTTACTGCTATTTTTGGTGGCTCAAACATTGACCTAACACAAGCCCAATTAGCAGAAGGCAAACAAGTAATGGACGTCTTTTTTGTGTTTGGCGGATCTAAGATCAGAGTCCCTCAAGATTGGCAAGTCGAAATGAATGTTACAGGAATCTTTGGTGGGATGAGTGACAAAAGAAGGTTTGTTGACCCCAAAACTGACCAACCCAACCCAACGAAGCACTTATACATAAAAGGTACTGCTATTTTTGGTGGTGCCGATATCTCTAATTAATCTGTCAGGAAAAAGGGAGCGATTTTTTTTAATGTTAATCATGGTCCTCTGCTTAGGTTCTTGAAGCAATGTGCAAGAAGCAGATTTCGCATTTGCTAATGGACAATACCTCACACGCACACATTCCTGACAATCAAAATGGAACCCCGCTGGCGGAAGAAACACTCTTTCTCTGCTCATCTAATAGCATAAAGTTGATTCAAGGGATGTTAGGCCAGCCCTAGCATCTTCAGTTGAGAAAACAGGCAGAAACAGGAGCAGTCCTTGGACCTAAAATAGATACATCTGGCCCTTGCTTCAACCATAACACAGTCATTTGAGTAGAATAGGGCTCTGAATAAGTAAGGGAACAACAGGAAGTTGGCTTTGATTTTTTGAAACTTCACATTGGGCTTACCCGACAAACATTTAATGCAATTGTAAACACAACAAATGAAATCGGTATTCCATATGCTCGACATGCATCAACTGGTTTGGGGATCAGAAGGACCATTGAGTCGAAATATGACTCTATCGATCATATCGATGGTTATTTGGAAGGCCTGGTACCTGCCCCCAAAGAGTAAGGTCCTGACTCAAATGACTTTTTCGGAATAAATTCCACCGCTCAAACAGGCCGAGCACTCCCACCTGAAATAGTTCGACAGACCAAAGAAGCAGAAGCTTGGATTGTTTCCACGCAAGCAATGATGGGACGTTGGATAGGCCTAAGTGACCCAAATGAATTAGCCAGCGACCCTAAAGTGAAATATATTAATCCAAATACGATAAGTAATTGGATCCACACAAAGCAAAACGTTTTAGCCCAATCTGACTATAAAGCCAACCGAACGCTGCAGTTTTAATGAAATCAGAAGAGATATTTTAAGACAATTACATGCCGCAGGTGAAGGTATATTATTGGGGTCAGGTGCCCCTCAGGTATTCAATGACCTTGGCTTTTCGATTCGTAGAGAAATGGAGGCCATGTCAAAGTCTGGTATGTCAACCTTTGAAATTCTTAAGTCGGGCACAGTGAATCCTGCCAAGTATGTTTGTGATGAAACCAAATATGGTCTGATTCAAGAAGGGCTTGAAGCGAACTTAGTTCTACTTGAGAAAAATCCTCTGGAAAGCATCCGTCACATGAAAAATCCAGCTGGTGTAATGATCAGAAGAACTTGGATCTCAACGGAAAGAATTGATGCTCGTTCGAGTAGAATAGCTAGACGATACAGTCACTAATCTTAGCCAAAAGCATCAATTCTTTTTTGATTAACACTTTTTATTTTTCATATTTTATAAATACTTTGTACATATTTTAAAGATATTTTTATACTTTGACTTATTATTAATAATATCAAATAGGAGCAATGATTACTTATTCAGACACTAACACAAACATAGCGGATCGATTTTCCTACTTAACTCCCCTCTGGGGCTATATAGCTTCAAGTCTCCTTTTTCAAAAAAGTATTTTTTACAGCGTGTTCAAGATTTCAAACCTGAACGCTCTAGTAGACCAAAAATTATTACCTACATTTCACACGTAGATAACTCTCACTCTATCAACCTAATTAATTATGGCACTTGAAAACACAGTATCTATCCCTATTGATGATCTGAATGCGGCAGAAGCGTTGTTTATTTCGACACTTGCCAACGACAAAATCTCAATCATCATTTTCGGTGACACAGAAAAATCTAAATTAGCAATAACTCTTGCCGACAACCTGGCCAACGCTGTCACTTCGGGCTTTCATAGACAGGTAATTTGGGTCAAGGACCCTTCGCAGTGGAATACTTTAAGGACCCACTTGCGCAATGGTACCTTAAGTGTCAATGATATTGATCCAAGTGAATCCATTGGCGTGAGTATCACACTCTCCAATAAAACTGAATACGCCCTAGATATTTCTAAAACACCGGACAACCTCACACTCACGCTTGTTTTCCTCAATGCAAGTAAAGCCTAAGACGATGAAAAAAATCTACTTTTTAATGCTGACCACATTCTTTTGCACTTCCATATCCTTTGCTCAAATCGTGAAGGTACAAGAGTATAATACGCATAACGAATTGATCAATGTTGCTAAACCTTTCATCATCGACATTAATGGAAGGTTGAAATTAAACATTGATAAGTCGATTTTACTAGACTCCATTATCGGTGCTTTGGATCAAAAGGAATACCCAAGTGAAATGCTTGCGTTAATAAACCAATCATTAAGGCTTCAACAAAAGACCTTAATGAGTATAGCCGCTAGTGGTAGTCGGACAGAAAGAGTAAAAGCACTAGATACGTTTAGAGGCAACATGACCCCCCTGATCTCTTATCTCGTTGCACAACAGGCCACGCTCCAAGACAGCCCTTTTTACAAAGATTTAGCAGCAGCTTTGGGGAAGACAAACGAAGGCTACAAACCGTATTTCCAAGTATTAGATCAGTATTATGGACAAGTAACTCAACGCTATTCAGAAAACGTTAAAAATAGCGCGGTCAGATTTAAACTAGGAGGATGGCTGAACACTGAAAAAGGGCCTGAGCCTTTCCATATTGAAGGTTTTGACTCCATAAGTAGCAAAGGCATTACGCAAGTGCCAAGGTTTGCCACGACTGTCCCCAAAACTGAGGTCGATAATTTTAATCAAGCAAGAACCTTAGCCGACTCGCTTCAGAACAATACAGGTGTATTGGTAGATTTAATGAAAAAGAAGGCAGAGAGCACCTTAGATGAATTAAAAACTATTGAAAGTAAAGTAGACGACATCATTAACAATGGTATCAAAAACTTTGAATCAAAAGTTAATAGTACCGCCAACGGCATTCAGCAGCAGTTTAAACTCCCCGTCAGTAACCTAAAACAATCGATAAATGACTTCCGTGTAAATTTAGCGACCATTAAAGCAGACGTAGAAAACATCTCGTTAGATAATGCCCTCGGCTTGGCAATTGAAGCGGATTCTTTGATCAAAGAAGCGACAACACTCAAAGCTGAAGTCAAAGCTCTTTATTCATTGGTAACGACAGAAGTGGCCCAAGCCCAAAACATTGCCCAAGCCTTAAAAAGTGATTTAACTGCCGACATTACTAATATTAAAACTCAAATCGACAACCTGGCAACGGACTATTTAAATGAACTGAAAGGGATATTGACTTTATTGGATGACAGCAATATCAAGGCGCTTACAGCAACAGCAGCCAACTTCACTTCGAGTACTTATGCCCTTAGCTATCATGATGTGCCCACTAGTGCCACTCTTGATATAAAAAGCATTGGCCAAAGAGCAGTAGGTGACGAAATCTACTTTAAAGCAACCATCCAAAGAGATTCAACTACAAATTCGTTTGATGAAACTCTTTTCTGGCAGAAGTACACCATGTTCCATATTGGATTGAATAGCTCCATTAGGGCTTCGTTGATCTTTGCCAATAAAGTCAATGGTAATTTTGCCAACAGCACAAATGACTTTCAAATGGCGCCATCCTACAGCGCGGTTTTCAAAATCGGCACAAGAAAAAGCATGTTCTATAACAAGTACTTTACACCAGGGTTAGGCCTGAATATTTCTACGCTCGACTTTAACAATGACAATACGCCAGAAATAGGCATTGGTGTGACGGCAGCATTCTTTAAAGATTATGTGCAACTTGGCTATGGTCGAAACATGGCAACGGATGATAGTTTTTGGCTTTTTGGATTAAGGCTCCCGCTATTTGGTTGGGCCACCTCTGGTATTGATGCTGCACCAAGCCCTACTGCCGTCAATTCGAATTGATATTTTGATGATTAGAAATTAAAAGGGTGGTTGCCTGTAGTGAGGAACCACTCGTAACGTTATTTTTATCTAAAGCCGACCATATTTCATAAATTCGACCATGACAAAGACCTTCACTTTTGCTTTACTCTTTCTTTTTCAATTACATCTCATCTCTCAAATAGACCAAGCAGCGGTCAAAGAATTTGCGCAGTCGTATTCCTCCAAAAAGAACATCTCCTTAGCAGAAGTTGAAGCGATTCTGAATAGTGCCACTTACAAAGAAGAGATCATTGCAAAAATTTCTCGGCCCGCAGAAGGTACCATGACATGGGAGCGCTACCGCAAAATCTTCATGACTGACGAACGCATAGCAGCGGGAGTCGCCTTCGAGAAGGTTCACCGTGCAACATTAGCTAAAGTAAGTGCCGACACAGGAGTTCCAGCACACATAATTCTAGGTATTCTTGGCGTAGAAACTTACTTTGGGCAGCGTAAGGGCACTTATAAAGTATTAGATGCCCTCTACACATTAGGCTTCGGCTATCCAAGGAGAGCGAAATTCTTCAAGTCAGAATTAGAAGCTTACATGGTTTTAGCTAAAGAAGAAGAACTGAATATCG
>JBLIES010000003.1:0-45341 GCA_047633135.1 Roseivirga sp. | reverse complement strand
GACCAAATTTCGACTTGCAGTTTACTGCTTATCGATAAAATCCGACTGTTCAACGGCAAAAAGCGTCATTGGTCGTTTTTTAAATAAACCATACGTTTAAGACCTTACATTTGAAATGATGCGAGTATGCATATACTAGTGTTTTGGTTGAAGTTTTTGGAGACGCTAAATACTTCTAAAAAGAGCTTGACTTATAGTTGAGCTCTTTTTGCTTTACTGGGGGCTAAAAATAGTGGGGCGGTGCTCAGACAATCCGAATATTTTTTTTGGCAGACGATCCATGATGCCTTTTAATTGAGCAGCACATTTTTTGGAGGATTGATACCACTAGGGAAAATGACCTTATCGCGTAAGGCCTAACAATCAATGACCATACTATGAATAAGATCATTAATATTAAAATGGCTCATAGACCAATCGTTAATGATAGCTCCCGCTTAACCAAATCATAAAACATTGACGGCAAAATTTACGAATCAGTAGTTGTGCTCTTTTTTGGGTTCGGTCATTAATTCAAATTTTAATCAAAACAACATGCTTATCACAACCACTCCATCAATTGAAGGTCATTCAATTACTAAATACCATGGTGTAATTACGGGGGAGGCCATTATTGGTGCTAACCTTTTTAAAGATATTTTCGCCAGTATTACCGACTTAGTCGGTGGTCGCTCAAGTGCCTATGAAAAGGTGCTTCGCGAAGCAAAAGACAGTGCCATGAAAGAATTGCAGTACAATGCTCAAGCACTAGGTGCGAATGGCGTAGTGGGCATTGACCTAGATTACGAAACTATAGGCGCTAAAGGCAGTATGCTAATGGTCACCGCCAGCGGAACTGCTATAACTTACGAATAACGCCAATAGGTGTTTTTTATCCAAAAAAAGCCTTGAAACGAAAGAATCAAGGCTTTTTGTTTAATTCGCCTTAGGTCCCATAGAAGCATGGCGAGGCTCAAGGGCTAGCCTTGGATCATGAACGTACTCCAGCTTTTTCATGGAGATCATTTCGAGACTGAAAAAATCAAATTCTTCTACAACCTTGCCAATCAGTTCATAGATGCCTTTTCCACGAAACGGATATTTGGCAGCCATGGGGGGGAAGTGTGTAGTATCTAAAAAGTGGCCTTCTATATCAATCCAGGTTCCAAATTGCATACGCTTACCTTTAGAGGTATTGGTACTTTTAATGTGCACTAAGTAGCCCACCATTTTTACCGTTTTGTTGTGGTGGAGTACCATCTCACGTACAAAAACTTGGGTGGTGAGCTCTGCTTTCAGTAATTCGAAAGGGTTGCAGAGCGGAAAGCCTAAAAGTTCGATCTGATCAAAAGCATCTTCTAAAGTATCATAGCTCAGTTGGGGAATGTGGAATCGCTTTACTTCAGCATCGAAGAGCATTTCTACAGGCGCAGTTTTTTTATTGTTGCCCAATCTAAAATGAGCTTCCCATAGTAGTTTTTTCTTTATTATTCCTGTGAACCGAAAGGCATCGATTCGGATGAGTAAGCGCAATTGGTCGAGTGAAACCTGAACCCTATTCAAGAAGTTATCGAAACTCACAAAAACCCCGTTTTCTTTTCGTTCAGTAAGGATTCGTTCTGCTGTTTGGCGTTCTAATTCGCCAATAAATCCAAAGCCGATAAAAATGGTTTTTCCGCAAATGGTAGATAGGTACTCGCCTTGGTTTACGCAGGGTGCTTGAATATCGGCCCCATGCATATATGCCTCGTGGGCATACAGTTCCACGCTATAAAAACCACCTCCATTATTCATTGTCGCCACCATATATTCTAGCGGATAATAGGCTTTTAAATACAGGCTTTGGTAGCTTTCTACGGCATACGAGGCTGAATGTCCTTTGGCAAAAGCATAACCAGCGAAGCTTTCTATCTGTCGCCATATTTCGGTAGCGAGTTCATGAGAATGGCCTTTGTGCTTGCAGTTTTCGAAATATTTATCCCTTACTTTTTGAAACTCTTCTCTTGATCGGTACTTGCCCGACATGCCTCTTCTCAATACATCGGCTTCGCCTAATGTGAGGTCGGCAAAGTAATGCGCGACTTTGATTACATCTTCTTGATATACCATTACGCCATAGGTTTCGGGCATAATACTGAGCATGATGGGATGGGCCTCTTTTCTTTTTTCGGGGTGGCGAAAGCGCAGGATGTATTCGCGCATCATGCCCGACTTGGCCACCCCAGGTCTTATGACGGAGCTGGCAGCCACCAAACCCAAGTATTCATCTACGCGGAGCTTTTTGAGGAGCATTCGCATGGCAGGAGATTCTACATAAAAGCAGCCTATGGCTTTTCCTTCGCGAAGCAGGGCTTTTACTTTTTCATCTTTTTTAAATTTCGAAATATTATGAATGTCAAGGGGTATCGCTTGATGGTTGTTGTTTTTGATAATCTCTAAACTGTCTTTGATTTTGCCTAATCCACGCTGGCTCAGGATATCGAATTTATAGAGCCCAATGTCTTCGGCAACTACCATGTCGAAATGGGTAGTAGGAAAACCTTTGGGGGGAAGGTCGGTAGCAGTGTAATAATGGATTGGTTTTTCTGAAATAAGTATCCCCCCTGCGTGTATACTCAAATGGCTTGGGAAACCTTCGATGTACTTCCCGTAGCGTAAAACCAGCCGATGAAGCTCCTCTAAATCCTCATACTTAGCCGATTGAATATGATCGATTTCATGAGGTGGAATCCCCAACACCTTGCCCAACTCACGCACCACAGCCCTGAATTGAAAGGTGCTGTAAGTAGCCAGAAGAGAGACATTGTCGAATTCTGAAAAGATAAACCTGGTAATGTCTTCGCGGTCTTTCCAAGAGAAGTCGATATCGAAATCGGGAGGGTTTTTACGGTATAAATTGATGAACCTTTCGAAATAAAGATCCAGCTCTATAGGGTCTACATCGGTAATACGGAGTAAATAAGCTACTACCGAATTGGCACCACTGCCCCTGCCTACATAAAAAGAGTTTTTGCTACGCGCATACTGGCAAATGCGCCAATTGATCAAGAAGTATGACATAAAGCCTTGCTGCCGAACTACCTTTAATTCGGTCTGAATCCTGTCCAGTATTTTCTGCGTGGACTGCGGGTAGCGATAGTCGAAACCTTCTTTGCAAAGCCTTTCTAGCATTTGATAATCTGCCTCACGACTACCGCAATAAGTACGTTTATTTTTATTCAGATTTTCGCCTTCGAAATCAAAATGAATGCTGCAATTAGAAAGTAGCATTTTGGCGTTTTCTACCATGTAATCATGATCTCTGTATAATTCCTCGAGTTCTTTTGTTGGGTAGATAAAGTCATTTGGGCTGCCTTCTTCCGATACCGGAAGCTTGCTCAATAGTGTGTTCTTATCGATTGATCGCAGTAATCTATGGGCATTAAAATCTTTTTTGAGTGCCACTCTTTTCCCTGTTACATTGTCCATCTTACTTCGGAAAGTCGCGGTGGGTAACATCACTAATTTACCTTTGTCCATTTGATGAGGCGGGTATACTAATTTGATTAAGTCGGTGGGTTTTACCCCAATAAACTCTGATGTTCTAAGTGGAAAATTCGTGTATTTCTGGAATGGATAAATAATGTAGGCATGTTCAAATTCTGGAGCTCTTGATGGGATTTCTTCTTTAGCGTGGAGGTAGCCGGATAGATAGTCATTGAGTTCTTTAAAGCCTTCATTATTTTTAGCGATAGCCACAAAGAGTTGATCTGCACCATTTCTAAAATCAATTCCCAAAACAGGGTTGATGCCATTTTTAGGAGCCATCCTTATAAAATTGAGGCTGGCAGAAGTATTATTAATATCTGTAAGGGCAAAGGTTTTTACACCAGCGTCTTGCATATGGGCGAGCAGCTCTGCAGTGCTGATTGTGCCGTATTTAAGACTGTAGTAAGAGTGGGTATTGAGGTACATGCCTTTTTCATTTTAGAATCATTATCATTGTCTTCTGTTGGCCAATAGTGGGGGAGGTTCTCCATTAAAAGGATTGTATCTGCTAATGGTTTTGGCTTCCATTCCTGCTGCTCTCATCACTATTCTATCACCATATCGGTCTCTCATTTTATCCATGGCGCTGTAAAGACTTAGCTGTTCTTCAACATCTTCAAAAAGATTGATCTGGTAGCTGCCTTGTACTAAGTGACTGAATTTAACTCCAATGAGCCTTACCAAAAGCCGTTTTTGATAGAGCCTGTTGAATAATTCAATGACCTTGGCAATCAATACATGGTCGGCCGAGGTATATGGAATATGCGATTGCAGGGTATAAGTATTAAAATCGGAGTAGCGTACCTTCACCGTTACGCATGAAGAAAGTCTTTCGCCCCTGCGCAATTGGAAAGCAAGGTTTTCGGCCATGGCCAGAAGAATCCCCTTTAGTTTTATTACATCAATTGTGTCTCTGTCAAAAGTTCTTTCCGTAGAAATGGATTTGCGCTCGTTATAAGGGATTACCTGTGAGTTGTCCATGGCTTGCGCCTTTTCCCAAATGGTGACTCCGTTTTTCCCGAGTACTTTTTCCATTAGGCCCATGGGCATTTCCTGAATGGTTTGTATTTGTTTTACGCCAAGGCTGTAAAGCGTTTGTTGCGTTTTTTCGCCTACCATTGGAATCTTACTGATGGAAAGCGGGGCGATAAAGTGCTTTTCGCTACCTAGTTCTATTTTGATCTGGTTATTGGGTTTGGCCTCGCCAGTAGCTATTTTAGAAATGGTTTTATTTTTAGACAACCCAAAGGATAGAGGCAGCCCCGTTTCCTTTATAATTCGTTTACGGAGTTCAGAAGCCATGGTGTAACTATTGAAGAACTTATCCATTCCTGTGAGGTCGGCATAGAATTCATCAATAGATGTTTTTTCGTACAGGGGGACAGTTTCTTTAATAATCTCGGTCACCATTTTGGAATGGCTGGTGTAAGTGCCTGAATTACCTCTGATTTGAATAGCGTCTGGGCATAGCTCTTTGGCTCGCTTCATAGGCATGGCTGAGTGTACACCATATGTCCGAGCCTCGTAGCTGCACGAAGCGACTACACCCCTGTCGGTAACCCCTCCAATAAGCACAGGTTTGCCAACCAAACGGCTGTCGAGTAGGCGTTCTACGGACACAAAAAATGTATCCATATCGAGATGAAGAATTGTCCTTTCCAATTTGTTAGTCTGTCTAGACACAAAGCTAATACTAATATATTTAGTTAACTAAAAATATTAGATTCTTGGAAAGAAAATACTAAAAATAAAGAGTTGTTAAAGTGGTGCCTTTACTAAAAAGTAATAGGGCTCGGTTTCTTTAAAATTGAGGCTTTATTTTGTGATCCTGACAAGATTTGTCAACTAATTGATTAAAATTTTATTGTAATCTGACGGTGTAATAATTAGGGAAACAAACGCAAGCCATACGGCAGGCTTTATGGCGGAAAAATCTGCGCGGCCCTTGACAGGCAATATCCCAGAGATTTATTTGATGTTAAATGGTTGCTAGACAGTGAAGGCCTTACCGAATAAATCAAAACAGGTTTGATGCTTTGTATACTTAGTAGCAATAGACCTATTCATGAGCTTTTAAACCCTAATCTACTCGATCAAAGCCAAGCGTTTGTCAATCAGTTTGAAGGAATGGCTATTGAACCATTCACTTATCAGGAATATGAGGCTACAAGATTAGAATTGATCGGAACAATACAGAAAAGCCTTACTGGTCAGGATAAAGAATTTCTACTTAGTGTAAATAATGCAGGGCCAGACTGGGGCATTTATAACTTTGAGTGTTTCCCGTCTGTTCAATGGGAACTATAAAACTTGAAAAGGTTAAAAGACGGTAATCCTCAAAAGCACCTAGAACACTCTAATCTTCTTGGTGAACTTTTCGATAGTTTGTAGCCTAGTGTCCCCAAATAATTGCAGCAAGTAGAACTCTACTTCACGATTCGTTGTGTTTCAGCTGTGTAACATTTTGGATGACAATTTACGGGAACTAACAGTATTGGACAAGAGAACTAACAGGCCTGAACAGCAAATAAGCCACTGTTATTCAGTGGCTTATTTAGTGTTTACACTTCTTAATTGTTGTTAGATGTGATCCCGACAAGAATCGAACTTGTATCTAAAGTTTAGGAAACTTCTATTCTATCCGTTGAACTACGGGACCAATGTTATGTTCTAAGAGCCTAAAAATAATTAATAGGTGGTGTCTTTCAAGTAATTTGGGAATATTTCTAAATGACGTTTTTTAACTAACGCTAGAATTACCTCACGCATTTCTTTAATGTTCTCTCTGTTTTCAGCCGAGATAAAGACAACATGATCTGAAGCTGAGTTGAGATAAGTCTTCTTCAACATTTCGAGCGTTAAAGGTGGATTCTCCATCATCTCTTCAAGTTCTGGATCAATAGACTTATTCAATTTATCAATCTTGTTGAAAATCAAGATGGTTGGTTTATCCGCAGCGCCTAAGTCCACTAAAGTTTGGTGCACCGTTTCCATTTGATCTTGAAAATTGGGGTGCGCAACATCAACTACATGGAGCAAAATATCTGCTTCGCGAACTTCATCCAAAGTAGATTTAAAAGACTCGATTAAGTGGGTGGGTAGTTTTCTGATAAACCCTACTGTGTCTGAAAGCAAAAAAGGAATGGTTTCAAATACTACTTTTCTTACAGTAGAATCAACCGTTGCAAACAGTTTGTCCTCTGCCAAAACATCCGCTTTAGTCAAAACGCGCATTATTGTGGACTTACCAACGTTGGTATAGCCTACCAAGGAAACGCGAGCGACATTATGCCGAGATTTACGCTGAACAGCATTTTGAACCTCAATTTTTTCGAGTTTCTCTTTTAGAAGTGTGATTTGATCTCGCACAATTCTTCTATCAGTTTCGATCTCCATCTCACCAGACCCTCCTCTTGTTCCTGTTCCTCCTCGTTGCCGCTCTAAGTGAGTCCACATGTTAGTAAGACGAGGTAACAAGTATTTTGATCTTGCCAGTTCAACCTGCGTTTTAGCTTGGGCAGACTTTGCTCTGAACAGAAATATATCTAGGATCAATAAACTACGATCATAAATTTTTACCTCTAGTTCAGTTTCTAGGTTGCGCACTTGCGAAGGAGATAAGTCATCATCAAAAATGATCACTCCAACGCCTTCAGCCTTAATGTAGGTTTTCACCTCTTCTAGCTTCCCTTTCCCTAAGAAGGTGCGTACCTCTGGCTTATCCAGTCGTTGAGTAAAAGATTTCACAACTTCTAGTCCTAGCGTTTCAGCAAGAAATGCCAATTCGGCTAAATATTCTACAACCTTTTCTTCTGGTTGAGCCCTATTAATTAAGGCCACCATCACAGCGGTTTGTTTTTCAGTATCAGCAGTTAAATATCCTCCCATAAAGTATGTAAAATTACTACTTATCGGAGCCATTTCTAAATTCACCTCGTAATTCATGGCACACAACTTTTTTCCATGTAAGAATCCAGCAGAAACCTAATTTTGAGCGTATAAATAATTTGATCTTAGTACAAGAGACGTTAAGTTTGGAATGAATAACAATTGAAAATGAAAATTATAGAGACAGGCTTTGAAGGACTTTACGAAATTGAATCGAATGTTTTTGGGGATGATAGAGGTTATTTCTTTGAATCTTTCAGGAAGAGTACTTTCGAGTCGTTAGACATCCGAACAGATTTTGTTCAAGACAATGAGTCATTTTCTATCAAAGGAACGCTAAGAGGTCTCCATTATCAAGAAGAACCTTTTGCTCAAGCCAAACTGGTTAGAGTTGCTCTAGGTAAGGTAATGGATGTCGCAGTTGATTTAAGGGCTGGTTCGCCTACTTATGGTCGGCATCATACCGTTATTTTAGATGCAAAGCGACATAACCTGTTTATGGTGCCAGCTGGTTTTGCCCACGGGTTTTTAGCTTTAGAAGACAGTGTGTTTTCATATAAGTGCACCAATTATTACGATAGAGCCTCGGAGGGGGGTGTAATCTGGAATGACCCTGATTTGAATATTGATTGGCAAATAGATAACCCTATTGTTTCTGAAAAAGACGAACTTTTGCCTAGCTTTGTAGCCTACAAAAAAGCTCCCAAATTTTGAGCATACTTTCTTTTCTTAAGAAAAAAGACACATCGTCCCCATCTGTTTTGCCTATAAAAACAGACATACACTCTCATTTGATTCCAGCCATTGATGACGGAGTACAATCCATTGAGGAATCTCTGACAGTATTGAGAGAAATGGAATCACTCGGTTATGAAAAAGTGATTACTACGCCACATACAATGGCAGGCACGTATGATAATACGCCTGAGATTATATTATCAGGTTTGGCGAAAATGAGAAAAGCCATTTCCGAAGCAGGAATTAACATTCAGCTGGAGGCAGCTACCGAATACTATTTGGATGAGTCTTTTGTTGACTTGATCAGTTCGGGCGAACCGTTACTCACCTTCGGAGATAAGCATGTTCTTTTCGAAACGCCTTTCATGAATCAACCACCCCAGCTCAAAGAGGTAACTTTTCAATTAAGTATGAAGGGCTATAAGCCCGTTTTTGCTCATCCAGAGCGGTATTTATACCTAATGCAAAGCGATTATTTGCTTGAAGAACTAATTGACCGTAAAATTTTGTTCCAGCTAAATATTGTTGCCTTAACTGGTTGTTATTCTAAGCCTGTTCAAAAGTTTGCAGAAAAGCTGATTGACATGAAGGCCATTCAGCTGGTGGGAACAGATTGCCATAATATGGGACATATTAATTTATTAAGAGAGGCAGTGAAGACCAAATACTTTAAGAAATTGATGGATTTAGACCTACTGAATAACAAATTATAAGAGTATGATTTTTGTTACAGGAGCAACAGGGCTTTTAGGAGGGTTTGTGTGCAGAGAACTGCTAAAGAATGGTCAAAAGATTCGTGCTGTAAAACGGACCAGCAGCCAACTCACGCTGATCAAAGATATTGCCGATAAAATCGACTGGGTGCAGGGAGATATGAATGACACAACTTTTTTGCTCGAAGCATTAGAGGGGGTGACAGGCGTGATTCATGGTGCAGCCATTATTTCTTTCGACAAGCGCGATGAGGAGGAAATGTATAAAACCAATGTAAGAGGCACCGCGGATTTAGTAAATGCATGCCTCAAAGTTGGAGTATTTGATTTCTTACATATCAGCTCAGTCGCTGCCATTGGCCGAAAACAAGGTCAGACAGAGATCAGTGAAAACGATAAGTGGGAAGGAACGGAATATGACTCTATTTATGCCCGCTCAAAATATTTACAAGAACTTGAGGTTTGGCGTGGGGCAGAAGAAGGACTCAATGTTAAAATAGTTAACCCTTCTGTTGTCTTAGGGCCAGGATTATGGGGTAGTGGTAGTACTTCGGTATTTAAATATGCCTACGATCAAAAGAAATTTCACCCAGAAGGGGCCATAAATTTTGTAGACGTTCGTGATGTTGCGAAGGTCTGCGTGCAATTGCTCAATTCTACAATTAAAGGGGAGCGTTTTGTGTTGAATGCTGGCTCAATGTCGTTTAAAGATTTCTTTACTGAAATAGCAACGAGGTTTGGGAAGAAACCTTCAGTGAAGCCAGTTCCCTATTGGCTTTTGAAAATTGCAGTGAAGCTGGAATTTTTGAGGTCAAGAATAATGGGACAAAGTGCCTTAATTACAAGCGATACAGCTAAACTTTCAAGAATGAAGTATCACTTCAATAATAATAAGATAAAAATGGCAATCAATTTTGAATTTAAGCCATTATCAGAAACCCTTGATTGGTGTATTCCCGAACTTAAAAGAATCCATAAGCTTTAGTTAAAGTATGCAAACGAAGTCCGAAAAATTTCAAAAATCAAATAGCATACCAATCATTTATTCTTTACTTTGAATAAACCATTCGAAATACATGCAAGAAGACTATCCTAGCAGAGAAGAGGAGCGTGGGCTAATCAGAAAATTCGAAGACCAACTCAAGCAAAAAGCATTTCACTTTTTTGATGTTACTGAATTTGAGACCATTATCCAATACTATCTCGACCACCTTCAATTTGGGAAAGGCTTAAAAGCCTGTAAACAAGCAATAGATCAGTTTCCGTTCTCTCAAGAAATTAGTCTGCTGATGTCTCAGTGCTACATAGGGAAAGAAAACTATCAAGAGGCTCTTCGTGTCATTGATGAGGCTCAGAATCTTCATCCCAATGATGTTGAGTTAAACACGGTGAAAGGGACGATATATTCCTTCTTAGGAGAGTATGATCGGGCGGTAAAGGTTTTATTAAGCACATTGGAGTATGCCGAGGATAAATCAGAGGTATACTACAATGTTGGTCTTACCTACCAAACCAACTCAAAGTACGAGGAGGCAATTGGCTATTATAAAATGTCAATTGAAGCAAATTTAAATCACGAGAACGCACTTTATGAGTTAGCCTATTGCCTAGATGTAACGGGTAAACTCGAAGATAGCGTAGGGTACTATAAGCAATTTATTGATCAAGACCCTTACTCAACCTATGCTTGGTATAATTTGGGTATCGTTTTAAATAAGTTAGAAAGGTTCGAAGAGGCCATAAAGGCATATGACTATGCTTTGGTTATTGATGACAGCTTTTCTTCAGCTTGGTTCAATATGGGTAATTCATACATGAACCTCGAGCAGTACAAAGATGCGCTCGAAGCTTATAAAAACACCCTAACCAACGAGGGCCCCTCGGCAGAAACTTATAATTGCATTGGGGCAGCTTACGAAAAGCAAGAGCATTACGAGCTTGCAATGAAATATTATCGAAAATCTACCAAGATAGATGAGTTTTATGAAGATGCTTGGTATGGTTTAGGGTGCTGTTTAACAGAACAAGATAAATATTACGAGGCAATTCATTTCTTTAATAAAGCGTTAAAGTTAGACCCAGAAAACGCCAACTATTGGTTGGCAATTGCTGATGCAGAGCAACAAGTAGGCAATGTGGTTTCCAGCTTTGAAGCATACCAAGAGGCCGCAATGCTAGAGCCAAATAATGAAATGATTTGGCTTGATTGGTCTCTTGTTTATTACGAACAAGGAGAACACGATAAGGCTATTGATTTGATGGATAGGGCTTTAGAGGAGCTTCCAGAGAATTCTGATCTACTTTATCGCATGGTTGTTTATCAAATCTCTGCGGGTAGATACAAAGAAGCCTTTACTTATCTAGAAAATGCCTTAATTTTGAATTTTGAAAATCACAGTGTGCTTTTTGATTTCTTCCCAAAAATTGAAACTCAAAAAGCACTTTTTAAGATCATTGATCAATACAGAAAGAGAATCTAAATGCATTATTTTTTAAATAACGTGCCCGAAAGGACACAAAAGCCAAGAGACAAAGGTTACACCATGGTAATGGACAAAGGGCTCAGCGTAAGACAGGCTGAAGACTTTATCTCCGTTGCCAAAGACCATGTCGATATTGTTAAGCTCGGTTGGGCAACTTCTTACGTAACAGCAAACCTTGACGAAAAACTTGATGTCTATCGTCAAGCAGGGATTCCGTTTTACTTTGGAGGAACTCTGTTTGAAGCATTTATCATGAGAAATCAATTTGACGACTACAGAAAGTTGTTAGATAAATATGATGTGCAGTATGCAGAAGTCTCTGACGGGTCGATAGAATTAGACCATGATAAGAAATGCGAATACATTACCGAGCTCAAAAAGCAGGTAATTGTTCTTTCTGAGGTCGGTTCTAAGGACGAAGAAAAGATCATTCCGCCTTATAAATGGATTGAGCTTATGCAGAAGGAATTAGATGCCGGAGCATGGAAAGTAATCGGTGAGGCAAGAGAGTCTGGTAACGTTGGCCTTTTCCGCTCAACTGGCGAAGTACGTTCGGGTTTGGTTCAAGAAATTTTGACTAAAATACCTTTCGAGAAAATCATCTGGGAAGCACCACAGAAATCACAACAAGTCTACTTTATTAAGTTAATGGGCGCCAATGTTAACCTAGGTAACATTGCACCCGAAGAACTGATTCCTTTAGAAACAATTCGATTAGGTTTGAGGGGTGATACCTTCAACCATTTCTTGGGGCAATAATGAAAGGCTTCAAAGACTACTTCCTCCTGTACCTCAAAGGCATCGCTATGGGTAGTGCCGATGTTGTGCCTGGAGTTTCAGGGGGAACTATCGCCTTCATTACAGGTATTTATGAGACGCTGCTGAAATCCATTCGAAGTGTAGATTTACAGGCACTTAATTACTTGAAAAAATTTCAGATCAAAGAACTTTGGCGTCATGTCAACGGTAGTTTTTTAATTACACTTTTGGCAGGAATTGCCACTAGTATTTTGACTTTGGCGAAATTAATTACTCACTTGTTGAGTACTTATCCTATCCAATTGTGGTCCTTTTTCTTTGGACTGATCGTGATTTCAGCACTGATTATTTTGCGTGAAATTAAGCAATGGAGCACGGGCGTTTTTATAGCTATACTCGTTGGTACGATAGCGGCTTATTTTGTGACCGCGGCTACACCAGCAGAAACTCCCGATGCGTCTTGGTTTTTATTTATTGCTGGGGCAGTTGCCATTTGTGCTATGATTTTGCCAGGTATTTCTGGGGCCTTCATCTTGCTGATTTTTGGGAAATACGAGTTTATATTAGCGGCTATAAAAGAATTCAGAATCCAAGACATCCTCATTTTTGGTCTGGGTTGTATTGTAGGCCTTTTGAGTTTTGCTCGCTTAGTTAGTTGGCTTTTTAGTAAATACCATAACATTACTGTAGGTGTTTTATCTGGCTTTATGATTGGGTCACTAAACAAGGTTTGGCCTTGGAAAGAAGCGCTTGAAACCTATGTTGATCGACACAATGAGATAAAGCCTTTGGTTGAAGCCAATGTACTGCCAAACGAATACTTAGCCAAAACAGGTGCAGAGCCGTTCTTTTTGGAAGCAATTGTATTCGCTGCGGCAGGTTTTTTAATCGTTTTAGCGATGGATAGAATCGCTGCGTTGCTTAATCCACAAAAATAGAATGCAAAGGTTTGGTTTGATTGGTTATCCGCTTGGTCATTCTTTTTCTAAAAAATACTTTACCGAGAAGTTCGAAAAAGAAGGTATTGACGCTGAATATGAATTGTATCCAATTGAAGATATTGACGAGCTCCTTGACCTGATAAAAAATACAAAAGGCTTGGAGGGGATTAACGTTACTATCCCCTATAAAGAATCTGTCATTAAATACCTTGATGAAGTTGATGAAAAAGCTGCTGCCATCGGAGCAGTCAACACAATAAAGATACACAAAGGAAAGCTTAAAGGCTTCAACACTGATTACATTGGTTTTAAAACTTCGTTAGTCAAGTTTATTGTAGCAAACCCAATGCCCGAAAAAGCCTTGATTTTAGGTACAGGAGGCGCTTCAAAAGCGGTGCAAATGGCACTTTTAGGTTTAGGTATTCCTTTTAGTTTAGTGTCTCGTAACCCAAAAGAGGGTCAACTGTCCTATCAAGATTTCGACAGCTCAACAAATCAGCACCTCAGCTCATACCAGCTTATCATCAACACCACCCCACTTGGTATGGCTCCCAATACTAACGCATCGCCAGAACTGCCTTACCACCTACTTACACAAGATCACTATCTTTACGACTTAGTCTATAATCCAATGGTCACTCCCTTTATGCAGGAAGGAATTGATGCCAAATGTTGGGTAAAGAATGGATTAGAAATGCTCCATGGACAGGCTGAGGCCGCTTGGGAGATTTGGAAGAGGTAAGGTTAGAAGATTAATCACTCCGGTGTTTTTCGCAATCGTTAAGTCTAGACTGAATGGTAACTCTCTTTGGAATCTATGATGGTATCCATTCAGAATTAGCTCATTAGATTATCGGGCGTTATATTTTCGGTCTTAGGGATGAGGATATTTAATAGTCTAAGTTTAAGTCAATTATATGCATTTGACATACATAAAAATACTATGTGACGTCAAAAACCAAAACACCTCCAACATATTCTTAATAGTAATAATTATAATGTAGATTTAAGAATAATTTAACAACGAAATACGCAATATAAAGATGTTCAAAGTGAACAATCTATTAACATCAAAAATTTAATATCATGAAGATTTTGTTTACTTAGTAATGATACTAATCTTATTGACGGGTTGCGACACGCAGAACGAGATCCGGCCAGAATTAATTGATGAAAGACAAGAAATGCTGAATGTCATGGGTTTTACGGCACAAATAGTTGGTCATGCAGTCGCCAGTCAGGATGTACGAGCAGAAATACTAGGACATGCCTTTCCAGAAAATGGAGGAGAAGTTGAGGCTAGTTTTAGTGAGTTACTATCATCTAGCCCTCGTCAAAGAAGTTTAATCAATAATGCTGAATCAGGTAATTTTGCTGAACGTTTTAGATTAAAGGCTCAGGGATTTCGATCAGATAACTTCCAAAAATTTAGTTGAATAGGGGATGTTATATCAGGATTGGAATCATACTTGAAGGAGAATAATTTAAGGATATACGGGCCTTATTTAGCAGAAAATGATGCGAATACCGATAACTGTATCTTTTGACCCATTAGATGATTCAAAAAACACGAATTACGGTTATAAATTAGTCCCAAAGGCTAGACTTGACTTCAAAGGTGGATTTAGTATTCTAACTTATCCTCTTTATGAGACTTGGGTCACGAGTGGTATTGTAGATAACCAAGTGGTTTCTAGGAATATCCAAAGGACTTATACTGGGGTAAGCACTTTTAGATATTGGTCTTTAGGGTTAGATTTTTCTTACCCCATAAGTTCAGAGTTATCATTAGGAGGAGAAGTCAATTGGAACTACTCTCTTTCTTCGGGGAACGGGGCAACGATAACGGGTATTTTTCTTAGAATGAAATTGTTTGACAAATAAAAATAAGGAACATTTTAAGTGATTTTGGTTTTCTAATTACCAAACATGCTCTTGATTCCCATTGCATGGTTAGATTTGTGGTATGCAATTCAAAATCACTTCCAACTTTGAGCCTACGGGCGACCAACCTAGCGCTATAAAGGCACTCTCAGCCGGACTAGAAGCAGGTGATCAAAAGCAGGTGCTTTTGGGAGTGACGGGCTCCGGTAAAACCTTTACGATAGCCAACGTAATTCAAGAAGTACAACGACCAACGTTGATTCTGTGCCATAATAAAACCTTAGCAGCGCAGCTCTACAGTGAGTTTAAGCAGTTTTTCCCAGAAAATGCGGTAGAGTATTTTATCTCTTATTATGACTATTACCAGCCAGAGGCGTTCATACCCAGTAGTAATGTTTACATAGAGAAAGATCTGTCCATTAACGAAGAAATTGAAAAGTTGAGATTGAGCGCAACATCCTCGTTGCTAACGGGGAGACGAGATGTCATTGTGATCGCTTCAGTCTCGTGTATTTATGGTATTGGAAACCCCGAAGAATTTGGTAAAAATGTAATAAGACTACAAGTAGGAGATATTGTAGCGAGAAACAAGCTGCTTTTCGCTTTGGTGGATATACTGTATAGTCGAACCGAAGTGGAGTTCAAGAGAGGTACCTTCAGGGTAAAAGGAGATACTGTTGATATTTTTATTGCTTACGGTGACTTCGCCTACCGAATTTATTTTTGGGGCGATGAAATCGAATCGATCCAAATGATTGATCCCTCTACGGGGATGAAGATCTCAGACGAAACGATCATCAGTATTTTCCCTGCTAATTTATTTGTAACGGGTAAAGACGTGCTCTTCCAAGCCATGAACGAAATACAAGATGACTTAGTAGACCGTCTTGGTCAATTTGAAGACGACCGCAGGTTCTTGGAAGCCAAACGTTTAAAAGAACGTACAGAGTTTGATTTGGAAATGATGAGAGAACTAGGGTATTGCTCCGGTGTTGAGAACTACTCGCGCTATTTCGATCGAAGAACCCGAGGCCAAAGGCCTTTCTGTTTAATTGATTATTTCCCAGATGATTTTCTCATGGTCATTGACGAAAGTCATGTTACCATACCACAGGTGCGTGCCATGTGGGGAGGCGATAGGTCTAGAAAAGAAAACTTGGTAGAATATGGCTTTAGGTTGCCCTCTGCTTTAGATAACCGTCCTTTAAAATTCGATGAGTTTGAAACACTTATTAATCAAGTGATTTATGTAAGCGCAACCCCTGCGGAATATGAATTGACTCAAACCCAAGGCGAAGTCGTGGAGCAAGTAATTCGCCCTACGGGTTTATTAGACCCCATAATTGAGGTAAGACCGAGCCCAAATCAAATTGACGATATGTTAGAGGAAATCGACATTCGGGTAAAGAAGGATGAAAGGGTTCTGATTACTACTTTGACAAAAAGAATGGCGGAGGAGCTTTCTCGTTATTTAGAAAGGGCCAATGTGAAAGTGCGCTATATACATTCAGAGGTAACTACAGTCGACCGTGTTGAAATCCTTAGAGAATTAAGGTTGGGTGTTTTTGATGTGCTTGTCGGGGTAAACCTTTTACGCGAAGGACTCGATTTGCCGGAGGTATCTCTAGTCGCCATTTTAGATGCGGATAAAGAAGGCTTTTTAAGGAACGAAAGGTCTTTGGTACAAACAATAGGTCGTGCTGCGAGAAATGAAAACGGTATGGTAATTATGTATGCCGATAAAACGACAAACTCCATGCAAAGGGCTATTGATGAGACCAACCGAAGAAGATCAATACAAAGAGCCTACAATGAAAAACATGGAATTACACCTACAACCGTAAAGAAATCTAAGGAAGCCATTATGAATCAAACTTCTGTGGCAGATTCTAAAAAACAGAAGAAAAACTATTATGCTGAAAGCGAAGGAATGTCTGTTGCTGCTGATCCTGTCGTGGCTTATATGGGTAAAGAGGGTTTAGAAAAGATGATTGTGAGGACTCAAAAATCTATGGAAAAAGCGGCAAAAGAACTCGACTTTATGGAAGCTGCCAGGCTACGCGATGAGTTGACTGATCTGAAGCAGTTGCTAAGTACTAAGTAACTGCCTGTACTGTCTGAGTGCTTCCTAAAGCATCTATGATTCGATCGTATAATTTTTTAGGAACATTGTGACCTTTCTTAAATGTTGCGTCAAATACTTCAAAAATAGACCAAGAGCGTCAAAGAAATTCTACAATTCGTGTGGTGATTAAACCCATTGATATTTGAAATTGATTTGAACGATTTATGGGCACCTTAAACAACTAAAAAGAAAAATGAAGAAAGTTATCGTCCTTTTATTACTTATTTCAAGCTTATTCAGCTGTAACCAAGATGAAAAATTATTAACAGACCAAAATTTAGCGTTGACGGCAAGGCTCGATAGCTTATCTATTGAACTAGAAAGTACTCAGAAGTCTGCCAACACGTTAGTACAAGCCATGGGTTTAATGGACTCTATCACAATTGGCCGTCAGGCCTTGAGACTAACCTTAGAAGGAAGTGACTCTGAGCAAGACTTTTTGGACCTTATGAAAGAGTTGAACAATTACTTAGATCAAACGGCAAAGCAAATCTCTTTATTAGAAAAATCTTTGAAGCAATCAAAATCTGCTCAAAACTCTTATGCCGCAAGTTTAAAAACTTTGAAAACAGCATTCCAACAACAAAAAGCAGAAATTGGAATACTTGAGTCTAGGTTAGAGAATGAAAAATCTAACAACAATAAGCTTATGGCTTTAAACAACATGCAGTCTGAAACTATTTTGGATCAAGACGAGAAGATTGCGGCTAAAACTTTAGAGCTAGAATTATTAGATCAACAAATCGCTGAGTTGAAATCGACTTTCAAAGTAAGTGAGGCCGACTCTTATTACACTCAAGGTGAAGCTTACGTTTTGGCAGCGCAAAGAACTAAGCTTGCTCCAAATAAGAAGAAGGCTACTTACAAATTAGCCGTAGATGCTTACCAAAACGCGCTTATGTTAGGTAAAGAAGAAGCAAAGGAGAAATTAGAATTGATTTCGAAAAAACTACACTAAGCCCTAACCGGTTTAATTGCGGAAGGGAATCCTACTTTAGGATTCCCTTTTTTTATGCACATCAAAGAGTTTTTGGCTATGAATAACCCATTTTCTCTTCTCTTACTATGCCTTACTCAGGCTAATTTGTAAGCCTAATTACAATCGATTTCATAGAATGATGAGCGCTATTTATAATAATCAAACGTATATTTCTCTTATTTACGTTTTCAAATCCTTTTCAGGATGAAATAGCATCCTGAAACGAATTATATTTCAAAAGATGATAAGAAAACAGTGGATTCCAGGCTTTACCATTTTAATCTTGGTAGCGATAATAAGTTTGTTTGATGTTGATAATGGCGAAGTAGTAGCAGATGCCAATATTAACGGAGCTGATACCGCATGGATGTTGGCTGCTACAGGTCTGGTGCTATTGATGACACCAGGTTTGTCCTTCTTCTACGGAGGAATGGTCAATAAAAAGAGTGTAATTTCTACCATGCTGCAAAGCTTTATCTGCATGGGAATTATCACCTTGATTTGGGTGGTATGTGGCTTTAGTTTAGCCTTTGGCGATTCTATTGGAGGTTTTATTGGCGACCCGCGGACCTACTTCTTTTTTAAGAATGTTGGCGGAGCAACGCAAGCGGATTTAGCGCCCACCATACCGTTTGTGCTTTTCGCACTCTTTCAAATGAAGTTTGCCATCATCACCCCAGCCCTCATAACGGGCTCATTTGCTGAGCGGGTAAGGTTCTCGAGTTTTTTAATTTTTATTATACTCTTCAGCTTAGTGATTTATGCTCCTTTGGCCCACATGACTTGGCATCCAGAAGGTTTTTTAAGGAAATGGGGTGTGCTTGATTTCGCTGGTGGCACAGTAGTGCATATGTCAGCTGGTTTTGCAGCAGTAGCCGCAGCAATTATTTTGGGGAAAAGGAAGAATCATGGCGCTAGCCACCAACCGGCAAATGTGCCTTATGTACTTTTAGGCACAGGGCTGCTTTGGTTTGGCTGGTTTGGATTTAATGCAGGCTCTGCCTTAGGTGCTAACTCAAGCGCTGCACTGGCTTTTGCTACAACTACTGTCGCTTCTGCAGCGGCAATGCTGGCCTGGGTATTTTACGATGCTTTGATGGGAAGAAAAATTTCAGGCATGGGCGCATCGATAGGTGCCGTTGTTGGACTGGTAGCCATAACCCCTGCTGCTGGATTTGTTACAATTGGTCAAAGTATATTCATTGGCGTGGCCGGTGCTATAATTTCTAACATCGTAGTATACTATAAAAACAGAACAGGGATAGATGATACTTTAGATGTTTTCCCTTGCCATGGAGTAGGGGGGATTGTCGGTATGATTTTAACTGGAGTTTTTGCTAAAGATGTTGGGCTGATTTACGGTGATCCAACCACCTTCTTAAGACATATTGCAGCGATCTTCTTGGTAGGTGGATATACTTTTGGGATGTCCTACCTTCTCTTTAAGCTTACAAATTTGATTATCCCAATGAGGGTGAGCGAAGAGGCCGAGGAAATGGGGCTTGACCTCAGTCAACATGGGGAAAGTATTTTAGACGACAAACTACACTCGCCTGAAGAAATTGAAAAAATGATGAAGCAGTCATTCTAAGATAACTATTACAAATAAACTACTAAAAAGAAGGCTGTTTCTGAAAAGAGGCAGCCTTTTATTTTACTCAAAGAATGCTTTAATCTGCTTAACAATATAAGCCATTTCTTCCACTGTTAATTCGGGATAGATAGGCAAAGAGAGCATTTCATTTTGCAGTTGATAGCTCACTGGGAAATCCTCTGGCTTGAAACCGCCATCGAAAGCTTTGGTGTAAGGGCTAGCCAATGGGTAATGAATTTCAGTCGAAACCCCTGATTTTTCTAAATGAGATTTTAAGTCATCTCTGTTTTCAGTTCGGAGAGTGTAGATATGAAAATTAGACTGTGATCCCTTCCTTGTATTCGGGGTTACTATCTCTCTAATTTTCTTTAAATTTTCAGTATAATAGTCTGCTATTTGGCTTCGTTTTTCAATCCATTCATGTACATAATTCATTTTTATATTGAGTATTGCTGCTTGAATAGAGTCCAGTCTGCTATTGATTCCACTGATATAATGCTGGTTTTTGGTCAGCCCTCCGTGGTTGGCATACATTCTGCAATGATTAGCAAAGTCGGGATCATTGGTCAGGATTGCTCCACCATCGCCATAAGCCCCCAAGATTTTGCTAGGGTAGAAACTAAAGGCACTTGCCAAACCCCATTGTCCTGCGGACTGTCCATTTAATGAAGCAAAATGGGCTTGAGCGCAGTCTTCGATTAAGCTTATTCCATTCGACTTACAAATTCTGCTTATCTCTTCTATTTTGCAGATTTGGCCATACAAGTGAATCGCAATTACTGCTTTTGTATTCGCATTTATTTTACTTTGAAGCTTACTTGGATCTAGGCCAAAACTATCAGTTTCTACATCAACAAAAATGACTGTAGCTCCGGTGAGTCTCACCATTTCAGCAGCAGAGAGCCATCCATGCGCGGGTACTATCACTTCATCACCCTCGGCCAAGGCTAGTGATTTAAGAATGATAAATAAGGCGTCTGTCGCATTGGCAACTCCTACAGTATGATTCACTCCATGAAGCTGAGCAAAGGTAATCTCGAACTTACTAACTTCATCTCCACCAAGAAAGATTTGATTCTTTAAGACAGTTGAAATGGCTTGGTCAATTTGATTTTGTATATTAAAGTACTGCCTTTTTAAGTCTAAAAACGGGATTTGCATAAAGTCAGTGTGTTATGATTTGAATCATATTCTAATCTGATCTCGATCATCAGTTTGATAAAGATACCAACATAGCTTTAAAATGATTTAATAATAAGAATCATAAATCAGGAAATCATGAAAAAGATCATTGTACCCATCGACTTTTCAAAATGCTCCCGCAACGCACTGAAAAATGCAATAACCATTGCACAGCGGCTAAAGTCAGAGCTTATTCTCTGTCATAGCTTATCCTCTCCAGTCGGTTTTGCCGAGGGTGCAGGCATAGCTGATTACGGCTTTGACGAACTTCAAAAGGAGGCTAGGCATGATTTATTAGAGCTGGTAAAAAAAATTCCCCACCTAAAGGAACTCAAATATAAAACTGTGGTCGAATTTGGACCACTACAAGATTTAGTGAATGCTCAATTCACTTCAGAGGACAAAGTCATGGTGGTTATGGGTACGCATGGCGCAAAGGGTTTCTTAGAGGAGTTCATGGGTACCAATGCATATAATGTAATTAAGTATGCCAATTGTCCGGTATTGGTTTTGCCAGAAACATCAGACATTACTCAGATGAGTAAAATCGCGCTGGCAGGTGATTACAAGAGTGTTACTTCACCCCATCTGCTTCATTCGATCATAGATTTAGCGAAAGTTTTTTATGCTCATTTATCAATTGTTCATATTGATCATGAGCATTCAATGGAGCATCATCAGATTGAAATAGCAATGGGTATGGAGAAATACTTCAAGCATGGTTCACATTCTTTCCACTTTAGGCAGGATGTTGATATAGAGGAGGGGCTGATTTCATTCGTCAAAGAAGAAAAGGTGCATCTCTTAGCCATGATTTCTCGTCACAAAAGCTTTATTGATAGACTGACTAAACGCAGCGAAACTAAATCACTAGCACTGCACATTCCAATGCCAATTATGGTTTTGAAGGAATAAGTTAATGCTATGCTGGAATCAATTTGAATCCAGCAGTGAATTGTTTTGATTCGTTGGGGCTCAAAATGGTTAATCCATCACCAGAGTTCAAGGCGTTTACAGCACAACTCATAGGCTCAATGGCGAAAGATTTTCTTTCGGGATGCGTATAAACCTGTATGAATGGATATTCTCCGTTCTGCCAAACTTGTAAAATTTCACCAGTGTTAAATTGAGCTTCAGTCATATTTTTGCCCGACTGTGTGGTTCTATAGCAATTATCGAGGTGCTGTTGCTCTAATTTAGTGAACTCATCAAAGGAGTGACTTGGTTTTTCTACTCGGTTAGGGATTCCTAATTCATCGAGCTGGACTGTGGTGCATTCTGGCATTTTTAGTTGCGCGTCATCAACGCCATTTTCAAAATGAAAATAAGGATGCCAGCCTAAGCCAAAAGGCATCTTAGTCAGTCCTTGGTTCGTGATGGTGACATCTGTTTTTAAGCCATTTTCAACAAGCTCATATCGGATATTGATGGCGCAAGGGAAAGGGTAATAGGCCAAATCTCCAGAATACTCAAATCTTAAATCACAGTGACTTTCGCTTTGAGTGATTACCTCAAATCCCTGATCACTTAAAAACCCATGCAGTGCGTTAGGCATTTGATCGTTGTCGTTCAGTGGAAATTGGTATTCGTTTCCTTCAAATTCAAAGCGGCCATTTTTTAATCGATTGGGAAATGGAAAAAGCCAAGCATTTTCAAACCTGTGGTTTGGATGAACCATCATCAGGGTTTTTTCTGCTCCTTCTATTTGTACACTAAGGGAAGTTATGGCCGCGCCATTATTTAATGAAATGGTGGCTTTTGTACCTTTTAAGCTTAAATCAATGTTGGATTGCATAGTAAAAAGACGGACTAGATATAGTCAATATTTGTTTGTAGTTAAATGATTCTGATGGTTATTTCCACCAGGGTAAGGGGAGTTTAATGTCGGCTATGGAATCCACAACCATATCTGGTTTGAATGGATAATCATTAAGATTTTCTTTTTTGGACATTCCCGTAAGTGTCAGGATTGTACTGTAACCTACTTGAACTCCACCTTGAATATCTGTAGACAGGGTGTCACCGATCACGGTTACTTCATCAGTGGCGAGGCCAATGTGCTTTCTTGCTTGGCGCATCATTACGGGGCTGGGTTTACCTACCGAAAAGGCTGTTCTGCCCGTGGCAGATTCGATCATCGAAACAATGCCTGCTATGCCTAAATTATTCCATCCCTTTTTTCTTGGCGAAGGGTCTAGGTTGGTGGCAATCAATTTTGCTCCATCGAGAATAAAATCGATCGCCTTTCTGACCATTTCTAATGTGAAATTAATACCCTCGCCAACCACTACGAAGTCAGGGTCATTTTGAACCAAGGTAAAGCCGTTTTCATGCAAGCTAGAAATTAAGCCACCTTCGCCTAAAACGTAGGCCGTACCATTAGGAAACTGTTGACCCATGAAATGAGCGGTAGCCATTGCACTTGTATACACGTTTGCTTCTTCAACATGAATGCCCATTTTAGCCAGCTTCCGAACAGCATCCAATGGGCTACGCTGACTGTTATTGGTCATGAAAGTAAAGGGGATACCTTCTTTCTGAAGCGTTTGAATAAACTTGTCGGCTCCAGGGATTATTTTGTTTTCAACGTAAATAACTCCATCCTGATCTATTAAAAAACCTTGTGGCATAGCAGTGTTTTTAAATGTTATTTCAATATGGATGATAGAATGTTCTCTACCAACCGTGCACTCATTAAACTATCATTAAGGTTGAAAAGGGATGATTCTGTTTTTCCTTTTTCGATACAATGAACTACCTCTTCAATTTCATGCACATAGCCTGAACTTTTGAATGGTAATTCTATTTGTTCAATTGCTTCCTCTTTATGAATTGAGAATGAATCCGCCTTCCAAAACATAGGTATTTTAATAAAGCCTTCCTCTCCATAAATGTAAGCTTCTTTGCTTGTCACTAATGAGATACTTCCAAATAGTTGTGCTAATCGATTGCCTGCAAAAGCCATTTGGATTTGTATTGTTTCTTCAACTCCTGTTTCTGATTTAATGGCATGGGCGATAAATTTTTCTGGTTGCCATCCAAAAAGGTCAGCCGCTAGAGTGAGGGGATAAACACCCACATCATAGAGCGCACCTCCTGCTAAGGCCGGATTCAAGAGTCGTCCGTCTTTAGTGAGTTTATCAGGCGACCTAAAACCAAAACTTGCAGTAATGTATTTAATCCCGCCAATCTCTCCTGATTTAGCCCTTTGCATTGCTTCACGATAAGCAGGTAAAAAGCGCATCCACATGGCTTCCATTAAAAACTTCCCTGATTTTTTAGCTATGTCTGTCATCTGTAGCATTTCTGAAGATGAAATACCCATAGGCTTTTCGCAAAGCACATGTTTTCCGGACAAAAGGGCATCTATAGAGTTTTGGCAATGGAAATTGTGCGTAGTACTGATGTAAACAATATCCACCTTGGGGTCTGCTAAAAGTGCCTCGTAGCTGTCATAAACTTTAATATTTGGAAACTCTTTCCCCAACTTAACAGCATTGGAGCGCGAAGCGAAAGCATAGGCAGTTTGGCCTTTGACCGTAAGTAGGCTTTCTAAAAACTTTCTTGCTATTCGACCAAATCCAATAAATCCCCAATTCATAATTATTTATTTTACTTTCTTTACCTGATGTTTCCGTAAATTTTCGCCAATTTTTCTGACGAAAACCCAAAGCCCCAAGCCATTGCAATCAATATGTATATGGAGTGAGCTTTCAAGCTTCCCCAATGTAACACTCGCCTGTCGGATGAATAGACTTTTTCTTTCAATTGCACAATCTTACCCATTTTGTACATTTTTAGGCAGAGATCTGCCTCTTCCATAATCAACAATTCAGCATTGAAGCCTCCAGATTTTAGATAATCTTGCTTTCTGCAAAACATTAATTGATCTCCAAATAGTAGCCTGAGTCCTTTAAAGATAGTTTGAATTGGGTTATAGAAAAATGGAGCGTAGTATGTTTTAATCCGATTGTGGAAGGTAATAAGGTGGCGAATTTTAACCCCTTTCATGATGGATCTAAAGCCTCCCAGAACGATGTTAGGGTTGCTTAAAGTAGCCCTAACTGTAGAGATAAAGTTTTTTTCTGGGAAAGTATCAGCATGCAAAAAACATAGAATATCACCTTTTGCTAAAATGGATGCTTGGTGTAATTGAAATGCCCTTCCCTTCTTATTGTTATGCAGTATTACCACTTTATAACGTTGAGCAATTGCCAAAGTATCATCACTACTACCTCCATCAGAGATAATGATTTCTAAGGGGGCGGGTTCTAATTGATCTAAATGCGCTAAGAGTCTGGGTAATTCTTGTGCTTCATTTAGGGTTGGAATAATTATAGAGACTGACATCATTGGTTGGACGCTAGTTCTGAAACTCAATCAGCTTTAACAACAGTATTGAAGGATATTTTTTAATTGGGAAAAAATGAGGGGTTGCCTTTTAAGGCAACCCGACTTTTCAACCAAAACATGCAGTACCTGCTCTACTACACTTACTCATTAAACCTTGATGTTTAGGACTTTATTGTGTCATTAATTACTTAATGTTTGGGCAACAAAGTGAATGCTATTATGGTCTTCTTGTTTGTTAATCGCATCAACCAAACTTGGCCAACTCCACTGCCATTTATGTCTCTGCGTTGTGGATCCTTCGTGAAGAAGTATAAGCGCTTAGTTTCAAAACTTACACGGCTTTGAGAGCCGCTGGTCACTTTGAATTGGTTAGCTTTTAAAATCGATGGTAAAATCAAATTAGGACTATTGAGTTTTGGTCAAGTGGTTTCATTGCCACGGATGCAGTTATTTGTGTCGGCACTATCGTTAGAGAAGTAGTAAAGTGGGTTACCATTTTTATCCATCAAATATTTGACATTAGTACCGTTAATACTTTGTTCTCCGATCATAATGATCTGGTCAGGCTTCGCAAAGAACCACCGTCCTACAGCGTTTCTATGTTTAAAACGCCAGCAGTGGTATCGCCAGGAAATAGTACAATGGCCAGCCCTTACAGGTTAACGGTGTTCCACTATCGTCCTTTTAATGGTGACAAAGTCTGCAGAGGTAAAACCATTGCCTAAATTCGTTTGAGCAGGATCGAAGGCTGGCCAGTAGCCGCGCAGCCGCCATTACAGTGAGAGGTTCTATTTACATCTTTCACAAAGAAATACAGTGTCCGACCTGCTCCATTGGTAATTACTTTCTAGGAGTGGTATTTGCCTTCGATATGTTAAACACTTCTGCACCAACATCATCGCTACAGCTGCTAAGTAAAATGGTAATTGCTATAAGGAGCATAGGCAATACTTTCCCCGAAGAGACTTTTCTGAAAAGTCTTATGGTATAATGATCAGTTCTAAAAGCTTTTCAATCTTGGTCAATTCTTGCCCATCTTCTTTAGTCTATACTGTACTAATAGAATAAGGGCTGCGTAAGGTAATGGGATTCATTAAAACTTCAATAACTCTGTTTTTCAGAAGGTTAAATCGTTCATTATACTGACACCCAAAAGAGTTACGAGGACCTTAGGGTATAAAAAAAGCCACCCGCATGTTGGCTCCTTAGAATTGACTATTTAATTACCTCAACCAATAGTCAAAAAATAATGATTTTTAATATATTGTTATATCTCTATTCAAATGAAATATAGCTTATAATTCCTTAATTCATAATGATGAACGGGTAAAAAAAAAGCGATCATCGAAAGATGATCGCTTTTGATATTGTTTTCGAACCGCTTATTATCCGTTCATGGAGATTAAGAATTCTTCATTGTTTTTGGTGCCTTTCATGCGGTCTAACAAGAAGTCCATGGCTTCAATTGAGTTCATATCCGACATGAATTTTCTTAAAATCCATACCCTTTGTAACTCTTCTTTGCTCATGAGTAAGTCCTCACGTCTTGTTCCAGATGCAGGTACATCAATAGCAGGATAAATACGCTTATTAGCAAGTTTTCTATCCAATTGAAGCTCCATGTTGCCCGTACCTTTGAATTCTTCAAAGATTACTTCATCCATTTTAGAACCTGTTTCAATCAGTGCAGTTGCAATAATCGACAGTGAACCTCCGTTTTCAACGTTTCTCGCGGCACCAAAGAATCTCTTTGGCTTATGCAGTGCGTTCGCGTCAACACCACCAGAAAGTATCTTTCCTGAAGAGGGTACAACAGTATTGTATGCTCTTGCCAAACGAGTGATTGAATCGAGTAAGATCACTACGTCATGACCACACTCAACCATTCTTTTGGCTTTTTCAAGCACGATGTTAGAAACCTTTACATGCCTGTCAGCCTGCTCATCGAATGTAGAAGAAATAACCTCAGCCTTTACACTTCTAGCCATATCAGTCACCTCTTCAGGTCTTTCATCAATCAAAAGAATGATTAAGAAAATTTCAGGATGATTTTCAGCAATCGCGTTAGCAATCTCTTTAAGCAGAACCGTTTTACCAGTTTTAGGCTGGGCTACGATCATACCTCTTTGTCCTTTACCAATTGGAGCAAACATGTCCAAGATTCTGGTAGATGTCAAGCTTGGTTTTGTGCTTAGCGTTATCTTTTCTTCTGGAAAAAGTGGAGTGAGGTATTCGAAAGGAACTCTATCTCTAATTTCTTCAGTAGTTTTTCCATTTACTGACTCTACTCTTAAAAGAGCAAAATACTTCTCTCCTTCTTTCGGAGGTCTAATCTGACCTTTGACCGTATCGCCAGTCTTTAATCCAAATAATTTGATTTGAGAAGGAGATACATAGATATCATCAGGACTGGCCAGGTAGTTGTAATCCGAAGATCTCAAGAAACCATAACCGTCTTGCATAATTTCTAAAACTCCTTCGCTTTCAATGAGGCCGTCAAAATCTTTAATGCTTTGGTTGTATTGTTGCCTATTCGGCTTTCTAGTATTCTCTCTACGATCTCCGGCTTCGCGTTTATCGTTCTTTTTCTCTTCTTGTTTGTCATCAGAAGGTTGACCCTCTTGGGTGTCTTTTTCTTCTGTGGCTTCTATTTTGGCAGGGCGGTTACCATTATCTTTTGCAGCCCTAGGTTCTCTTGGTTCTCTTGGTTCCCTTGGCTCCCTTGGCTCTCTTTTTTCTTTAGGCGCTTTTTCTGGATCAGCCACCTTGTTTGGATCAGCCACCTTTTCTGGATCAGCAGCTTTTTCAGTTACGTTTTCACGAACAACTTTTCTAGGAGCACGCTCTGTCCTTTCTGGCCTCTCTTTTCTTTCTTTTGGAGCTGCTTTTGGCGTTTCAGGTTCAGAATCTTCCTTTCCTTCACTTTCAGCGGTTTCTTCGGCCTTTGGAGTTGGTTTCTTTGGTAGTTCGCTATCAGGAATTCGAGCTTGATGATCTAGGATGGCATAAATAAGTTCTTGTTTTCCAAGTTTCTTATAATTCTTTAAGCTCATTGCCTCGGCAATTTCTTTAAGTTCTGAAAGGAGCCTTAGCTTCAATTCTTCGATTGTATACATACGTTTATTCTTTGGGGGAATCCCTTTTCCGAATGGTGGGAGTAAATTAAATTTTTGATTATATCTTTTGAGTAATTCTTCAGATGACGTGTAGAAAAATAGTCACGGTCATTCTAGGAACACGCAAGTATAGGGCAATCGCACCTACTTATCAAGCTTTATACGCTTATTTTGAATAAGAGGTTAGACTAAAAGTCATTTAAATCTCTTTTTACTCTGAATTCACTTAATTTGCGGCTCTAAAAACAGAAAATCAGCATGTTACAGGTGAGTCAAATTGTTGCGGAAAGGGCAAGGTTTATAGAAGGTCTAAACAAAAGGAAATTCCCAAACGCGGAGGTTACACTGTCAAAGGTGATCGAATTGGATGATAGTCGTAAAGCCAGTCAGCAGGCGTTGGACAAGAACTTAACCGAGGGGAATAGCATCGCTAAAGAGATTGGTGCCTTAATGAAGCAAGGCAAGCATGCCGAAGCTCAAAAAATTAAGAGTAGAACGGCTGAGCTTAAGCGTCAAAGCAAAGAATTGGCGGAACAGAAAGACCTGATAGAAAAAGAATTGCAGGCGCTGTTATATACAATTCCCAATATTCCTCATACCTCAGTGCCTTTTGGTTCTTCAGAAGAGGATAACGAAATAATAAGAACATTTGGCCAAATGCCTGTCTTGGCAGAAGGTGCCGTCCCTCATTGGGATTTGATTAAACAGTATGATATTATCGATTTTGAGTTAGGCATAAAAATTACGGGCGCTGGCTTTCCTGTTTTCAAAGGAAAAGGTGCTCGTTTGCAAAGGGCTTTGGTTAATTTCTTTCTTGACGAAGCTACAGCTGCTGGTTTTGGTGAAGTCCAAACCCCAATATTGGTCAATGAGGCTTCTGGCTACGCCACGGGCCAATTACCAGATAAAGAAGGCCAGATGTATTTTGTAAGTAACGAAAACCTCTATCTAATCCCAACGGCAGAAGTTCCAATCACTAATCTATACAGGGATGTTATTTTAGGCGAGGATCAATTACCGGTAAAGCATGCTGGATTTACGCCCTGCTTTAGAAGAGAGGCAGGAAGCTGGGGTGCGCATGTAAGGGGGCTCAATAGACTGCATCAATTTGATAAAGTAGAAATTGTTCAAATATGTAAACCAGAAGAGTCTTATGCTGCATTGGATGTGATGTGCGGTCATGTTGGTCATCTTTTAGAGAAATTAGGGCTTCATTATCGCGTTTTAAGGCTTTGTGGAGTAGATGTCGGTTTTACCGCTGCCATTACCTACGACTTTGAAGTTTATTCGGGTGCTCAGAAAAAGTGGTTAGAAGTAAGCTCAGTCAGCAATTTTGAAACCTATCAGACCAATAGGCTAAAGCTTAGGTATAAAGGTGCTGACAAAAAGACTCAGTTACTGCATACACTGAACGGCAGTGCATTGGCTTTGCCTAGGATCATAGCGGCCATACTTGAAAATAATCAAGACGGACAGGGTATTAAAATTCCTGAAGTGTTAGTCCCTTATACTGGTTTCGAAAGAATCTAACGCACATAAAGAGAGCCAATTCAGCTGAGCTTTAATCCCAGTTTGTGCTATCAATTGTTTTTTAAAGAATTTTTTAGGAGTTATGGAAATTAGAAAAGGCAAGAAGGAAGACTTGACTCAAGTTTTAGAGCTGATAATAGAACTTGCTGAGTATGAGAAAGCTCCTGAGCAAGTGAATAATTCTGTTGCCAGAATGCTTGAGGATGGCTTTGGAGAGAAACCCATTTTCGAATTTTTTGTAGCGGAGCAGAACGAGTCAATAGTGGGTACTGCCGTATTTTATTATCGCTACTCTACTTGGAAAGGTAAAGCCATTTACTTGGAAGACCTTATCGTTCGTGAAGCAATGAGAGGTAATGGCATTGGTAAAAGATTATTAGACGCTATCGTCAACGAAGCCATACGAGTAGACGCTAGGCAGGTAATGTGGCAAGTGCTTGATTGGAATGCACCTGCCATCAATTTCTATAAAAAATTAGGCACAGATTTAGATTCAGAATGGATCAATTGTAAACTAGAATATGATCAAATACAGAACTACTCTACAGATTGAAGTAGTGTAATGAACGAAACAAACATCCCTGGGAAAGCTTCGTGACCCTTTTGTTGTAATTTAGGGGAGTGTTGACCTACATAGGTTTGAACTTTTAGCATACTATCTGCGAAGTATTGAATGCTGTAACTTGTAGTTTCCTCTTCTTGAAGCATCACCTTAAAGAATTTATAATCCACAAAAGTACCCGTGGCCATTACTTCAGGGATATGGATATCGCGCATCCAAACTTTCCAGTTTTCTTCAACTGACTTTTCAATCGCTATCGTAACATTGTATAAGATCATATCTATTAGATTTACTACAAATTTATCAGAATCCTTTTACACCTCCGAAACATTTTAGAATGTTAGAGCCTTTTCGTCAATATGCTTAAAAAATTATCCTCCATAGGAATAAGAAATCAAAAAGTTGCCTTTGCCTTTTTAATCGCTACGCATACGGCAGGGGCTATAGGTTTGCTGTATGAACCGACTAGCGTTCTTTTTCAAATGCTTACCCCATTTAATTTACTAGTCACTGGGGCGATCCTCTTTCATTTCGAAGAGAAAAAAACTACTTCTTATTTCATTTTCATTTTTCTGATAGCCACTTTGGGTTTTTTCGCTGAGGTTTTGGGTGTCAAAACAGGGGTCATATTTGGGGAATACACATATGGAGACACACTAGGCTTTAAAATTTTCGATGTACCGTTATCTATAGGCTTAAACTGGGCCATTTTAATTTATATCTCAGGAATTGTAAGTAACCGCATAGCCAAAAATACGATTGTCAGGTCAGTCATCGGAGCATTGATCATGGTTGTATTAGATATCTTGATTGAGCCTGTTGCTATTGAATACGATTTTTGGAATTGGGGCGCTGCTAATATTCCAATTCAAAACTATTTTGGTTGGTTTATTCTGTCATTGCTACTTCATGGCATTTTTCAAAAATTGAAATTTGAAAAAAATAATACCTTGGCACTGAAACTCCTGATCATACAATTCATTTTTTTCGCAGTGTTGAACTTTTTAAACTAATTGCTTAAACAAACCGACTAAATTCTAGTTATTTGTTTGATGATAATGGCAATACTCTGGCTTGCGGTAGGTTTCACGTTAATGGAATCATTTTCATGGTGGATTCATAAGTATGTTATGCACGGAGTCCTTTGGAAAATTCATAAATCTCATCATCAACACACAAAGGGATATTTTGAGCTCAATGATTTATTCACCCTTCTGTTTGGGGGGACTGCTATTGCTCTTATTTTATTGGGAGCAGTAACATTAGATTACAGATTTTGGATTGGCTGCGGTATTACTCTGTATGGAATGCTTTACTTTTTCCTTCATGATGTTTTGATACACAAGAGGTTAAATTGGTTAGGCAGACCCAAAACAAAGTACTTAAAGGCAATTACAAAAGCACATAGAGACCATCATAAAACAAATGAAAAGGACGATGCAGTCTCATTTGGTTTATTCATTGTCCCCAAAAAATATTTTAGTGAGGAAGGAAAAAAATAGCAGTGGCAAATTATTCAATTAAGGACTTAGAACATTTATCGGGGATCAAAGCTCATACTTTACGTATTTGGGAACAGCGCTACGGGATGATAGCACCAATGCGGACAGAGACCAATATCCGTTTTTACGATCAAGAAGACTTGAAGCTTGTACTCAATGTGTCTCTATTAAAAGACAACGGATACAAAATCTCTAAAATTGCCGCGATGAGCAAGGAAGAGATGTTCAATACCGTGATTGAGGTGTCAGAAAAGTCTACAAATTTTGCAGATCAGATTTACGCCTTGACGTTGTCAATGATCGACTTAGACGAGCAACGCTTTGAAAAGATCATTAGTACAAATATTTTAAAGCTTGGTTTCGAAAGAACGATGATGAATGTAATCTCCCCATTCTTATCGAAGATTGGCGTCATGTGGATCACTGATGCAATTAACCCTGCGCAAGAGCACTTTATTACCCATTTAATTACGCTCAAAATAATGGTAGCCATTGATGGTCAATACTCAGTGACTGATAGTAATGCCCTTAAATACATGTTATTTTTACCAGAGGGAGAACTTCATGAGCTCAATTTACTTTTTGCCAACTACTTGATTAAGGCAAGGAACAACAGAGTTATTTATTTGGGACAGTCTCTTCCTTTAACTGATCTGAAACTAGCTTACGAAGCCTATCGGCCAGAATACCTTCTTACTGTTCTTACTTCGAAACCCCTTAATATGACTACTGAGGAATATTTATTTGAACTCTCTAACGCATTTCCTGATAGTAAGATTTTAGTAAGTGGTCGCCAAGTGGTGGGTCAGGATTTAGACCTCCCAAGTAACATTGTTCAGATTTCAAGTCTTCCTAACCTTATAAGTTTTGCAGAGGAGCATTCTATGCGACTGACCTCTACGGTTTAAGTATGCCTATCGTTCGATAATAAAATTTCGTTTAACTAAAATTAAACAAAATAAAATCGTTGAAAAATGCCTTTATTCAAATGAAGGCATTTTTTATGTTCAAAATCCCCAACGGGAAGGGTAGCGAGAGAATGTTTTGTCTAAGGGATTTTAAAAGTAATGCCACAAAACCCTTGCATTTTGTTTAACAGATGTGCACCTTTGATTAAACAAAAAGCAAATACCATGACAGTACTTGAGTATAACCACGAAATAAGTCAGATGACAAAGTCATTAAAGCCTTTTGCTCTAAAACTGACCAAGGATTCTGAAGATGCAAACGACTTGCTTCAGGAAACCTTAATGAAAGCTTTCAAAAATAGAGAGAAGTTTTCTGAAGGGACTAACTTAAAAGCATGGTTATATACCATAATGAAAAACACCTTTATCACGAATTATCAAAAAATGGTGAGAAGGGGTACTTTCATAGATACGACAGATAATCTTCATTTCATTAACTCTTCCGACAGTAAAATTGAAAATAGAGCCTATGGAGATTTCGCGCTAAATGATATCAATCAGGCGATCGATTTGCTCGATGATGTTTACAAAACTCCGTTTATGATGTATTTCAGAGGTTTCAAATACCAAGAGATTGCTGAAAGGTTGGAGATCCCAATTGGTACTGTGAAAAACAGAATTCACATCGCACGAAAACTTTTAAAAGAAAAATTGACAACATACAGTACTCGCTAGTAGTTTAGCCTCTATGAAGAAAGGCGAGGTATTAGTAATAGGTTCGGGGTTTGCAGGTTTATCGAGTGCAATTTGTTTAGCAGACCAAGGATTTAGAGTAAAAATTTTAGAAAAGAACCCTACTATAGGGGGAAGAGCCCGCCAATTCTCTGAGGCGGGCTTTACTTTTGATATGGGACCAAGCTGGTATTGGATGCCAGATGTCTTCGATGCATTTTTTAATAAGTTTGGAAAATCAACTTCCGATTATTATAATCTTATTCGTCTAGATCCGTCCTATCAAGTGATTTATGGGAAGGATGATTTTATGCCCTTACCAGCAAAAATGAATGAGCTTGAAGCTTTGTTTGATTCCATTGAACCAGGCGCTGGTTTACAATTGAGAGCTTTTCTCAAACAAGCTGAATATAAATACCAAGTAGGCATTAATGATTTGGTCTATAAGCCAGGCAGGTCGTTATTAGAATACGCCAACCCGAAATTATTAGTGGATGTCATTAGAATGGATGTGTTCCAATCAATGGCCAAGCATATTAGAAAGTTCTTTAAACACGAAAGGCTCATTGAGTTAATGGAGTTTCCTGTTTTGTTTTTAGGGGCACTACCAGAAAATACCCCTGCATTATATAGTCTTATGAATTATGCAGACATGTCCTTAGGTACCTGGTACCCTGAAGGAGGGATGTATAAAATTGTTGAAGCGCTTGAAAGTTTAGCGTTAGAAAAGGGCGTTGAAATATTGGTGAATCATGAAGTGAAGTCGATTAACAGCGCAAATAAGACTGCGACTAGTGTAACTACCAATCAAGGAGAGTTTAAAGCCGATGTGATCGTTGCTGGTGCAGATTACCATCATGTGGATAATGAATTATTAACTCCTGAAACTCGGAATTACAGTGAGCCATACTGGGATAAAAGAGTGATGGCGCCTTCTTCACTACTTTATTACTTAGGGGTAAATAAGAAAATAGAGGGCTTACTTCATCATAATTTATTCTTTGATACTGAATTTGCAACGCATTCTCACGATATCTATACTGATCCAAAATGGCCGAAGGATCCTCTTTTTTATGTTTCGGTTACTTCAAAGACAGACCATACTGTTGCACCCGAGGGATGTGAAAATGTATTTTTATTAATTCCTGTTGCTCCAGGACTAGACGATACAGAAGAGGTAAGAGCCCACTACTTTGATTTGTGTCTTGCCAGAATGAAGGATCGCATGGGCATAGACTTTAAGGATAATATTGTTTATAAGCGCACATTTGCTCACAAGGATTTTGTGAAGGACTATAATGCATTCAAAGGAAATGCCTACGGTTTAGCCAATACGTTGACTCAAACTGCTATATTAAAGCCACAAATGACAAGCAAGAAGCTGAAAAACCTTTATTTTACAGGGCAGCTTACCGTTCCAGGTCCTGGTGTTCCCCCGAGTTTGATTTCTGGGCAGGTGGTGGCTAGCGAGATTGTAAAAGATTTTGGATAAGCGACAGAAGCATTTATTTGTTATTATTATATAATGGAATTATTTAATCAGACCACGTTAGAGTGTAGTAAACTTATTACTCAAAGGTATAGCACCTCTTTTACTCTTGGGATTAAGACACTTGATAAAAAATTTCATCTGCCTGTTTATGCCATTTATGGTTTTGTACGCTATGCGGACGAAATTGTAGATACTTTCCTTAATTACAATAGGCGAGAGTTACTCCTTAACTTTAAGAGGGAAACTTATAAAGCAATCGAAGACAAGGTGAGTTTTAACCCTGTTCTTCATTCTTTTCAGCTCATGGTCAATCAATATAATATCGATTTAGAATTGATTGAGGCTTTTTTGTACAGCATGGAGCTAGATCTAGATGAAAAAGAATACGACAAGGCTGGCTATGAAGAATATATTTATGGCTCTGCCGAAGTGGTAGGGCTCATGTGCCTAAGAGTATTTTGTGAAGGGAACGATGTACAATATCAATCGTTGGTAGGGCCTGCAAAAAAGCTGGGTTCAGCTTTTCAGAAGGTCAATTTTATCCGTGATATTAAAAGTGATTTTGAAGAAAGAGGCAGGGTATACTTCCCTGGAGTAGATTTTAATGACTTTTCAAAAAGCGCAAAAGATTTAATTGAAACAGATATTCAAAAGGATTTTGATGATGCGTTGGTGGGTATTTTGAATTTACCTGATGGAGCCAAGCTTGGGGTGTATTTGGCGTATAAATATTATTTGAAATTGTTTAGCAAGATAAAGAACTTGCCTCCTTCAAGAATTATGCAAGAGAGAATTAGAATTGCAGACTCCAGAAAAATGGTCATACTGCTTACCACTTATTTAAAACACAGTTTCAAAGTAATTTAGATTATCGAAAATATACTGAATAGGCAGTTTTAAACTTATTTGAACGAATTTAGTTCCTAACAATATGTTAAACCTTTCTGCCGAAATTGACCCGAGTTCAGGATTTTGCTTTGGAGTAGTCTATGCTATTGAAATGGCAGAGGATATGCTAGATGAATTTGGCACTTTGTACTGCCTAGGCGACATCGTGCACAACGATGAAGAGGTAAGACGATTAGAGGCTAAAGGGTTAAAGATCATCAATTACGATGAGTTTGAAAAGCTTCAAGACGCTAAAGTTTTGATCAGGGCTCACGGAGAACCACCGAGCACTTACCAACTGGCACTCACCAATAATTTAGAATTGATTGATGCTTCCTGTCCTGTAGTTTTAAAGCTTCAAAATAGAATCAAGAATTCTTTCGATAAAGAAGAACAAATTTATATTTATGGTAAGCATGGCCACGCAGAAGTCATAGGGCTATTAGGCCAAACGAGTAATAAGGCGGTTGTTTTTCAAAGTCTTGAAGAACTTGACTTGGCTACAATGCCAAAGTCGATTACTCTTTACAGCCAAACCACGAAAAGCACCGACAATTTTTATGAAATCAATAAGGTGCTGGCAGAAAATGGTATTAGTGTCAAATCAAACGATACAATTTGTCGCCAAGTCTCAAATCGTGACAAGGAATTAAGAGATTTTGCAAGGCGCTATGACCGGATTATTTTTGTGAGTGGTACAAAGTCATCTAATGGAAAGGTGCTTTACAATGTTTGTAAAGATCAAAATCCAAACACCTATTTCATTTCTTCACGAGAAGGGGTTCAACCAGAATGGTTTAACAATAACGAAAAAGTTGGCATTTGTGGAGCAACTTCTACTCCAATGTGGTTAATGGAACAAGTCAAGGCTCATATTGAGCAGTTCTAATTTTAATATCCCTTACTTTATAGTATGAATTTGCTGAAGCAGCATACAGGTGTAATCATTTCCTTCTCTATCATGGCGCTTTGGTTTTTGTGCCTAACCTTAGGGCTCAATTGGCAAGTGTCGTATAGCAGTCCATTGCTTTATATCTTTATTTTGGTTCAGATGCATTTGTATACTGGCCTGTTCATTACAGCACATGACGCAATGCATGCCACCGTATCGAAGAATAAACAAGCAAACAAAATAATCGGGACAGTCACCGCTTTACTCTTTAGTTACAACTTCTACCATAGGCTTTTCCCAAAGCACCACGAACATCATCGTTTTGTTGCTACAGACAAAGACCCAGACTATCACAGTGGTTCTTTTTTTCCTTGGTATTTTAGTTTCTTAAAGCAATATGTAAGTTGGCAACAAATAGTATTGATGGCCATAACTTATAATGTACTCAAGCTATTTTTTCCGATTGAAAATCTTATCCTTATTTGGATGCTTCCCGCTGTGCTCTCCACTTTTCAATTGTTCTTTTTTGGTACTTATACCCCCCACAAGGGAAATCACGAAACTTTAAATAAACATGCTTCGCGAAGCCAAAAGAAGAACCATATTTGGGCATTTTTGAGCTGTTATTTTTTTGGCTATCACTACGAACATCATTCGGCACCAGCAACGCCATGGTGGCAATTATATAAGGTGAAAGAGAAGTACGATTTAGAAAGGCTTAACAAATAGGCTCAAATAAATTAAAAGCTATTTATTTGTCGTTTTCAGTGGCACTTCTATAGTTGATTTAGGGGCATCAATAGTAAGCATTTGCGTTCCGTCAGAGAGAAGAATAAGGGGTTAACTACTTGACCTTTTGCAAAGAATGTGATTGACTAAACTCTGAAAGGGGGTCAGGTCTTGAAGAGAAATTTAAAATCCGTTTAATTTTAAATAATACTGGTAAAAACCCTCTACTTTTTCTTTGTTGGTCTTTTTCAAATTAAGTAATAGAGAGCTTGCATCTGCATAAAGACCTCTGTTGTTCAAAATTGCAGCCTTTGTCAATCCGATGATGAGATCATTTTCTTCTGGAAAGATGCGTAATAACTGATCTAATGTCTCTTTTTCAGGAGGGGATATTTTATCTAGAACATGGGCTCCTGTACTTTTGAGGCGCTTGATCGCAAAAACATCAATGGCGATGAAATCTCTGAAGGCTAAATTTTGACTCAATAGATCTAGTTGAAAGCTGGGGCTTTCTTTTTCAAAACGCTCAATAACCATGTCGTATTCATCTCTGATTGTGATTTGATATTGGTCATCTAAGTCTGGCCATTGAATTTGTATGTATCTGCTATAAACTGCAGTTGATGCTGGGAAGTCGAATCGAAAATCATCAAGGTCGGTTTTTTCGATAAAGACGGGTTGAATTATCTGTCTTTTGGGTTCGTAAAAAGCCTCCCACTCTTCATGAATGAGTGCCGATGGAGAGGAGAGATTGGAAAGGTCAAGATTGGCAATAAGGTAGCGCCCATCAAGTGCCAATTCTAACAGTCTTCCTTCTATATCCATGAGAATAACACTGCCATTGGGCATTACAATGATTTCATCTTTTGCCTGCAGCAAGGTTCCGTTATTCAATTGAAAGAAGCCTTTTTCGTTTTTCTCATAATTATTGCCATAAGATAAAATTACTCGGAAAGGACTTTGTGCCAATGACGAAGACAAGGTGATGACCAGCAAAGTTAACAGGAGTAAAGACCGATTCATTACGGCTAATTTACATCGGAGAGAGGCATCAAAAAAACCACTTCTGCAATGAACGGCCTGTTGATTCGTAAAGGGCAAAGATGCCTACGATGGCGTATTCAGCGATTACGATTTCAATCCATTCGAAATATTCGCCAGACATGTAATTAGCGTAGGTAAGGAAGATTAAAAAGGACCAAACGAAGGCAAATCTTTTCTCTGTGAATACGCTAAAGGCAAGTAGCGGAATAACATACCAAGGGTGAACGGTGGTGGCAAAGAGTAAGTAAAGCGACCATACCCAAACCATTTTTGTTGGCAGCGATTTTTTGGTGGGTAACAGAGAGTAAAATGTGATGCTTATTAGTGTAGCGATGATCATCCATTGACCCGATTTCGCAATAATATTATGACCTTCGGTTTCGAAGCCATACCATCTGGTTAGGTAATAGAGACTGCCGTTGAATTCGAATTTTTGGAAATACAACGCCAAACTATCTTGGATAGCCCATATATGTGCTGTATTGATAAGTGGCAGGAACGAGATGACTAAGATACCTGCTACGATCAGGCCATAAAGCATCGTTTTTTTGAAGCCAATTTTTCTAATGAGTAGCGGCAGAAATATAAGCGGTAAAAATTTTGTTGCTACCGAAAAGCCAAAAAATACAGCAGACCAATGCAGTTTATTTTGTTCGAAATACCAGAGGGCGAGCAAAAGAAAGTAGACCATGATCCCCTCGAAATGCAGGTTACCGGTAAGCTCTAAAATGACCATGGGGTTTAAAGCGTAAAAAAGTCCATAGCGCTGGGGGAGTTTATAATGCCTTAAAAGTTTCCTGATGAGACTAATATTTCCTAATTCAAAAGTGAAAATAATCACTCTTAAAACTACGATAGACCAAAACTCAGAATCGGGACTTAGTAGGGCTGATAAGAAGAAAACCACTTGGTTGAGCGGAGGGTAAATCGAAAAGTATTCTGGCGAATTGAGCTTAAGAAACAAATCGGGAGTGATGCCTTCAATACCTTGACTTAAATAGTCGATTGGCAAATGTTTGTAAGGGTCAACGAGTTGGGTAATTAGTCGGCCATCCCAAATAAAACGGTAGACATCATCGGAGAGCATTGGAATGGAAAACACCAGTAAAAGTCTAAGCAGTATGGACCAATAATATGGCAGATCTACTTCTTCCTCTTCTGTCGTTTTCAGAATATAGATCATGGCCCCCACCAAAACTATAAAGACAGAGAGTAAGGCTATAGACTGCTCGCGTTCAATGTAATATCCCATGACGAGCATGAGTATTGCCATTAGAATATAAGCAAATGATTGTCTGGCTTTAATTTCAGGCATTTCGTGTATGCTGTACCGTATAATAGAATACCAACATAAAGCCTAAGCTAAGCAAAATATGAAAGGGGAGTAAAGCAAAATCTTGAAAGTAAAAGGCAAAGCCCAACCCAGACATAAAATACAGAGAAAGTAAACCTTCGAGTGCTGTTAATCCATTGATTTTATTGCTGAAGTACTTATTGCCTTTCCAACCGGTTTTTTTGTCCGTGATATTAAATTTTGGGGTGCGCACAAAGGGTGTTTTTTTACCAACAAACCCTTCGAAAACGGCTACGGCATTATGAAAACTCAGGCCTAAAAATACGGATAGCAACATGAACATTTGGGGTATAAATTCTTTTAAGGTCTTCCAGAACCCTTCCTTTTTTTCTTTGAAGCCATTCCAATAGAAAACGATTAGGAATACATAACCTAGAAGGAAAATGGTCGAAATATTGATTAAAACCTGCCAACCTGTGGTGAGGTTCCTTATAAATAGCACGGGCACACTTAATAAAGAGGTGATTACTATGCAAATGAAGATGGCGGAGTTAAGCAAATGAAAAGCTGCATGAAATTTAGTCCCTAATGAAAGATTCGCTTTTAATACCTGTGGTAAAAGTTTGCGGCTAGTCTCAGCTGCTCCTTTTGTCCATCGATACTGTTGAGATTTAATGGCGCTCATGGCTGCTGGTAATTCAGCTGGCGCTACAGTATTAGAGACATAGAATATTTGCCAACCCTTGAGTTGAGCTCTATAGCTCAGGTCCAGGTCTTCGGTGAGCGTATCTGCTTTCCATCCTCCAGCATCTGTAATGCAAGTTTTTCTCCAAATACCAGCGGTGCCATTAAAGTTAAGAAAATGGCCACCACTGGCTCGGCCGTTTTGCTCTACAAAAAAATGAGTGTTCAATCCAAAAGCCTGAAGCTTAGTGAGCATAGAGTAATTCTCATTAAGGTGCCCCCAGCGTGATTGCACCACACCAATTTTTTCATCTTTTTCGAAATGAGGGACAGTATTTTTCAAAAAGTCAGGTGACGGCACAAAATCAGCATCAAAGATGGCGATAAACTCCCCTTTGGCGATTGCTAATCCGTATTGTAATGCTCCAGCTTTAAATCCCTTTCTTACTGGCCTTTGAATGTGAACAATATCAATGCCTTTTGCTTTCCAAGTGGCTACTGCTTTTGCAATTAATGCTACCGTCTCATCATTTGAATCATCTAGGACTTGAATTTCTAATTTGTCAGACGGCCAATCTAATGCTGCCACCGAATCAATGAGTCTTTCTACTACATAAAGTTCATTATATACGGGGAGTTGAATTGTGACTAGAGGGAAAGTATAATCTGAGGAGATTTCTGGTTTCTCGGGTAATTTATTATTGCGTTGCGCCTTACGGTATTTGTAAACTAGGCTCAGTTGTGAAATGCTGTAAACGAAAATAAAGGACAGCGCTCCTGTGTATAGGGTAAGTACGATCAGTTGCAACCAGTACATTATAAATATTTAAAAATCGTAAAAATAATTTTATAGCCAGCTAAAATAGTTCCTTTAACAGTTCCTGATACTTTGCTAACCCCAATCCTCTTTTTATAGTTTACTGCCACCTCGGTCGTCCTCAACTTGTGTTTGGCAGCTTTAATTTGCATTTCAACTGTCCAGCCAAAAGTTTTGTCCTGCATGTCAATGTTGACAAGGTCCTTTAAGCGAATAGCCCTAAAAGGACCTAAGTCAGTGTAGCTGATGCCATAGAACCAGCGCATCATCGAAGTGGCTAGCCAATTCCCGAACACTTGAGGGAAGGTCATCGACCCACTTTCTCTATTTCCTAAGGCCCTAGAGCCAATTACAAAATCAGCTTGGTCATTAAGAATAGGTTGAACAACCTGAATTAATTGTGCTGGGTAGTCTGAATAGTCACCATCCATAAACACGACTATATCCGGTTTGCTTTCTGAGTTTTTCAGATAATCAATCCCCATCAAACAGGCATTGCCGTAGCCTGGTAATGGCTGATAAAGTACTGTTGCTCCATTTGCAGTAGCTATGTCTGCGGTTTTATCCTTAGATCCATTATCTACCACTATCGTTTCCGATACCCATTCTTGAGGAATGTCATTAATGACATGGCCAATTGAGCGCTCTTCGTTATAAGCAGGTATAATAACCTTGATAATCGGATTCATCTGTTTGTTACTAGACAAAATTAGGGATATTCAAACATGACTAATGTCCTTTTTGAAACAATAGTTCAAAGCAGCAGTCTTTCATGAGTAGAAGTGTTGGCGAACTGACGTATTGGTTAAGCTATCAGCTTGACTTTTCTATTCAAGTTTTGAAACTTTTTTAAGAGGTATAAAGTTGGCTATTTGTATGTATATACAAGCATTTTAAAGAAAAAATAGAGCATGAAAGCCACGGTACATCAATCAGAATCAAGAGGTTTAGTAAATCATGGCTGGTTAAAAAGCCGACATACATTTAGTTTTGCTGGCTATCATAACCCAGAGCGAGTTCATTTTGGAGCACTCAGGGTACTGAATGATGACGAGGTGGCAGGAGGTCAGGGCTTTGGCGAACACTCCCATGAAAATATGGAAATTGTTTCGATCCCTTTGCAAGGGGATTTAGCGCATAAGGACAACACGGGAAGAAACGAGGTGATCAGAGAAGGGGATGTACAGATCATGTCTGCTGGTTCAGGAATAAAACACTCTGAATTCAACTCTAGTAAGGAGGAGGAAGTTCACTTTCTTCAAATTTGGGTTTTCCCGAAAGAAAAAGATATTACACCTCGCTATGAGCAAAAGTCTTATTCACCAGAAGACAGAACGAATAAGTTTCAAACAGTCGTTTCTCCAGAAGGTGGGGATGCCGTTAAGATCAACCAAGATGCTTTTTTTAGTCTGGCTAATTTAGACGCGGGTCTAAAGCTCAATTATGAAGTGAAAATACCAGGAAACGGAGTATATCTTTTCGTATTGAATGGAGAATTGATCGCAGCGGGCGAAAGCTTAGATACGCGAGATGCCGTAGCAGTAACAGAAACAGCAAGTTTCGAAATAAAGGCCAAATCTTATGCAGAAGTGCTTGTGATTGAAGTGCCAATGGAGATTTAAAACTCACTACGATTTAATTTTTTCGGCACTGGATCAGTAATGAGCATTGCCGATTTTTATTATCCTTTCTAGAAGGGTAAAACGTAAAGGTAAACCGCTGTAAAGTGAAAAGCTGTTCCGCCTAAAACGAATACATGCCAGATAGCGTGGTGGTATTTGAGCTTTCTCATGAGGTAAAAAACAACTCCCACCGTATAGCAGAGTCCTCCATAAAGCAATAAATGAACGGCTTCAGGTGAAATTAAATCAGAGAGCTTGGAGAACAAAGTGAAACCAAGCCAGCCCATTCCTAAATAAGAGATGAGGGAAAGGGCTTCTAATTTACCCGTATAGAATATTTTAAAAATTGTACCGGCCAGTGTGATCAACCAAACGCCAATTAAAACGTTGATGCCAATTGCGTCATTCCTCAGAACCACCCAGCAGAAGGGCGTAAAGGTGCCCGCAATCAAAAAGTAGATAGCGATGTGATCAATCTGCTTGAAAAAAAACTTTCGTTTTTTAGATTTAACCACATGGTAGACAGTGGAGGCAGAATAGAGTAAAATTATACTCAAGCCGAAGACTAAGAAGCTACCGACTTTATCCATTGCCAAGGAGGGTGTGTTTAGAATTAACGCAATTGTTCCAACAATGCCCAAGAGGATACCAATTCCATGTGTCCAGGCATTGGCCACTTCTTCTTCGGGGGTATAAGCATCGGTTTTCATTTTCTTGGTCACTGGCCTAGAGTTTTTCGCCACAGTACTTGCAAAAGGCAGCATTGGCATCGTGTCCTAACTTATTGCAGTTAGCGCATTTTATTTTTTCGAGTTTATTCTTGTCTTTTACTAATTCCGAAGTGACGATGCCCGTGGGAACGGCAATAATGGCATAGCCCATCACCATAATGAAGGAGGCCAGGGCTTGCCCAATTACTGTTTGAGGTGCAATGTCGCCATAGCCAACTGTTGTCAGCGTTACAATGGCCCAATACATGCTTACTGGTATGCTGCTAAAACCGTTTTCTCCACCTTCGATCATGTACATGGCTGTTCCAGCAATCATCACCACAGTAATCACTAAACCTAAGAACACTATTATTTTATGTCGACTTCCTTTCAGCGCTCTGGCAAGTTCTTCTCCTTCGCCAACGAATCGGCCTAGTTTTAAAATCCTGAAAACGCGAAGTAACCTTAATGCCCGAATAATCAGAAGGTATTGTGTGCCCGAAAACACAAGGCTTACATAGGCAGGTAAAACCGCTAGTAAATCAATGATACCATAGAAGCTAAAAGCGTATTTAAGAGGCTTTTCAGAAACATAAAGCCTTAGCATAAACTCAAGGGAAAATCCGATAGTCAGCACCCACTCAATTGTTGTGAACAAAGTGCCATAATCCTCATTGAGGGAGACTACGCTCTCTAGAATTACCGCTAGTACACTTAAAAGAATCGCCCAAAGCAAAGCAATATCAAAGGCTTTACCCGCAGGCGTATCTGATTCGAATATGATGATGTAAAGTTTTTTTCTGGTTATCATTTGAACATGAAGATAATTGATTCTTTTCTAATCTGACGGGTCTCAAAAGTGATCAGATTTTGATGTCTCGATCAAAAATCCTTTTTAACCCTAAACCAAGGGGCTTGATAGTCAGTAGGCAAGTTGTCGGCCGGAATAGTGGATTGGTTACCATCGCGGTGGGCACCATAATGTGGTGACATAATTTCTACACCAGCTTTGTTAAAACCATCTTGGATATTCTGGTGTAAATCGGAGTAAATTTTAGCCATCTTATGTATTTCCCGTGTTCTAACATTTAACTGATAGCTTACATAAAAATCATCTAGGCTGGTTTGATACACATAAGGGTGGGGTAGCTTTTTAATAGACTCTGTTTTGAGGCCAGCATCGATCAAAAGTTTATGAACATCTCTCCAGGGAACATCATAGCCAATGGTAACAGTGGTATGAAGTATCAACCCGTCTTCATCGTTTGCCGTGGTGTAATTCATTGTATTGTTGGTCAGCAAATTTGAATTAGGGATGGTGATAATCTCGTTTTTGATCGTTTTAATTCTTGTATTGAGCAGAGATTTTTGCTGTACATCCCCTACAACATCCCCGATTCTAACCCGGTCGCCAATCTTGAACGAGCGCATATAGGTGACTAAAACCCCGGCAATCACATTGGATATGGCGGATGCGCCACCAAAAGCAATCAAAATCCCAAAGAAGGCTGATACTCCTTTAAAGCTTTCAGATTCACCAAAAGGCAATAGCGGGAAAATACCAATAAGGACTAAGGCTAGAATTATGGCTTTAACAATATTATAGGTCGGTCTTGCCCAGTCTGGGAAAAAACCAGGGATGACTAATCTTTCCTTTTCGATTTCAACTTTGA
>JBLIES010000002.1:0-59631 GCA_047633135.1 Roseivirga sp. | reverse complement strand
CGCATTGCAGATTTAGGTTGTGGTGGAGGCGATATGCTTAAATTAGTGGCCAAATGGGCTAAAATGAGAAAGGTGGAGGTATCATTGATTGGTTTCGATGCCAACCCTCATATTGTTGATTATGCAAAAGAAAACTGTGAAGGCTTCGAGAACATCAGTTTCGAAGTCAGTGATATTTTTTCGGATGAGTTTAAGCAAAGAAAATTCGATGTAATTCTTTGTACGCTTTTCACCCATCATTTTAAGGAGGAACAACTGACCAAGATTTTCAATCAATTCAAATCACAAGCGACAATCGGCACGGTGATCAATGATTTGCACAGGCATTGGCTTGCCGAGTTTCTGATTAAATGGTTAACGCGATTCTTTTCTAAATCGGACATGGTAAAAAACGATGCCCCACTTTCGGTGAGGCGCGCTTTCAGAAGAAATGAGCTACAGCTTATTCTCAAGGACGCAGAGATCGATATTTTCTCTTTGCGCTGGATGTGGGCCTTTAGATGGCAGTTGATTTTTTAATTAGCTGTTCACCCAAGTCACCTTATCTTCAAAAGGAGATCTTTTTCCGGTAGGCCATTTATCGCTTTTCAAATTACCTATGTATAGGAACCCAAGCAGTTTATCTTTTGGGCCTAACCCGAAAAACTCATGGGCTTCGGCTTTATAAGTAATACCTCCAGAACCCCAATAGCAACCAATGCCATAAGCAGTAGCTGTTAAATACATATTTTGAACTGCACAGGCTACCGCTGAAACCTCTTCAACTTCTGGCACAATCTCATTTCGCTTCATACCAATGGCAATGATATGCGAAGCCATCAATGGTTTTGTCGCCAGTTTGTTAAACTTATTTTCATCAAAATTGCCCGCTTTGGTAGCAAGCTCACGATACAGTTCTGATTGAAATGTGGCTAACTTTTTAAGCCCTTCGCCTTGGAAAACTACAAAGCGCCAAGGCTCAGTCAACTTGTGTGTAGGCGCCCAATTCGCATTGGCTAACATATCGCGAATTACAGCATCCTCAACAGGTACATCAGAGTACATGGTCGGATAAATGGACCTGCGATTTCTGATTAAGGTATTGGTTTCTTCTATAGAAAATGTCATTGTTCGCGATGATTAAATTTAAGTTTAAAACCGAAGAAATAATTCCTTTCGGGGGCTGGCTGAAAGTAGCGATTGCCAAAGGCATTTAAGTCGTTACCCAGACTGTAATCAACATCAAACAGATTATTGATTCCTCCGAAAAACTCGCCCGAGAGTTTTTTATTCAATTGCAGCGGATAGTTGAAATTGAAATTCCAGAGGTTATAAGGTCTTGCATAAACAGTATTGGCATCGTTAAGGGGAATAGGATCAGAATAGTGATAATTCAGATTCAGTAGAAGGCCATTCGCCATTTCTGTATGTAATTGTAAATTGAAAACGTTTTGCGCTGTCCCTGGTAAGGCGTTTCCAGAAAAGTCATCACCATCATCAACGTATTCATCATAAATAAAATCATGGTAGGTAAAAGAGGCACTGACCTCAACTTTTCTAATCTTCCCTTGGTCAAGTTTTAGCAATTTTGAATTCACCTGAAGCTCAATTCCGTTTTGAAGATTTTTTCCTGCATTTCTAAATAGCACAACCCCATCTTCGTTGGTGAAGCTAGAAATAGATTCATTCAGGTCGAATCGGAAAAATGCCAAGTCGAAAGTCACGCGTTTTTGGAGCAAATTTCCTTTGACATTCCACTCGTAATTTGTGCCTTTCTCTGGTTCAAGGTTGCGGTTGATGCTGCCCTCATTAGTACGAACCTCAGTGGTCGTGGGGGGAGAAAATCCTTGCGAAATACTGAAATGAATAGAATAGTTTTCGCTCATTTTCCTAGAGATGGCAAGGCGTGGTGCCCAAACGGTTTCGAATACTTTGTTAAACTGTTGTGGGTTGTTATTGATTTTATCTACCACCCGATTGATATCGTAGTTCAGTGCATTTCTACTGACCGAAGCATTAATAAAAAGGTCTTTTAAGGGCTCTATTTCAAAGGAACCAAAAAGAATGGTTTGTTTTGAATTGATGTTATCCTCAAAATTAATAGTATCGGCAACACCCATGATATTACCAAAATTCTTTCCGTTAAAATCAGAGTTCTGAGCCTCGCCACCGAATATCAATCGAGCCTCTTTCCCCTTGATGATAAGGTCTTTCACAACCTCTAACCTGCCACCGAAAATTCGTTGTTCATCGACTTTATAATCTAGAATAAAAGGGTTGTCAAAATCCATTCTTGATCCGAAAACTGAAAATTTGGTTTGCCAACCATTACCAAATTCAAACTCATGGCCTAGTTTTGCCAACCAATATTGATTGTCGACCGAGGAGTTTCTGTCTGCGCTTCTTGGTCGGGCCTGTTTTCTGTTTTCTTGTCTTTGGTCACTATTCAATGCGCCAGGGATTTCATAAAACAGATCGGAATACAGCAGAGAAACAGAAAATGCTTGATTGCTTTTAGGAAAAAGCAACCCTTCAATTTCTAGTGTTTTTCTGTCCATTTCATTATGATCTCGGTAGCCATCTGATTGTTGGCGGTTGGCCTTAAAGGTAAAACTGCTTTTGCTATCCGTTTGATTAAATGCGAAATCTGATTTAAGGAAGCCAAACGATCCTGCTGTATTTGTAATGGTGATGCTATTGCTCAATGCCGCTGGCACAGTACTTTTTAACTTGATTACACCACCCGTACCTGCACCGTAAATACTACCGGCTGGACCCTTAATGATTTCAATATTGGCCACATTGGTCAAGTCGAGAAGGTTGATAAAGGTATTGCCTCCGGGTTCGGTAAATGGAATGTCGTTCCAATAGACCTTGACGTTGCGCACGCCAAAAGGAGAACGCACAGAACTGCCCCGAATAGAAATACGATAGCTGGCACCTGCCCGTTCTTCGAACCGAATACCAGGGACGGAATTGATGGCCTGCAGCAAAGAGCTTTGATCGAAGCGTTGTAAATTCTCTAGGTTGATGGTGGCAATAGCTCCGGCTTGCTCGCTCAAATCTCTGCCAGTCAAAAAACCTTCTACCTCAATTCCCTTCAGCGCTCTGATTTTGCTTTCTAGCGTAATCGTTCGCCAGTTGTTAGGAACCAAGGCGGTTTCGGTTTCGATATAACCCACATGGCTGATTAATACGCGGCTCAATTCACTGATATAAACAAGCGCCACGCCTTTAGCGTCTGTGGTTGTGCCTTGATTTGTACCTTTAATTTTTACGCTCGCACCTTCAATCGGTACCGCGTTTTTGTCCACTACAATCACCCCAGTTTGCGACTTGGCGACTTGCACAAAAAGTAACAGGGCTAGTGTGAAGAAAAATATGGAATGTAGGTTATTACTGTTCATGCGTTAAAAATTCACACGATCTAAAAGGGTGATTTTTCTTTTGAAGCTTATATGCATAGTTTAGACAATCTTTGTGTTTGACCTTATTGGCAAATCTAGAATAATTTTTAGCGCAAAACCGCTTTCAATCATGAATGTAGAGAACAACAGTACTATGATAAAAGGTTTAATAATTCTCTTTCTGATGTTGATCATCAGCCCAATCATTGCTCAAAACGATGTGTATTTTGCTTCAACGCCTAGCCTAAACCCTGAGGGCAAAGAGATCATTTTTTCATATGATGGGGATTTATGGAAGTCTGCTGCTAGCGGTGGAGCTGCCTTGCGAATGACTGCTATGGAAGGGGTAGAAGACTATCCACGGGTAAGCCCCGATGGTAAATGGATTGCTTTTTCGAGTGCTCAGTATGGAAATGCAGATGTCTATGTAATGCCTTACAATGGTGGTGAGATCAAAAGGCTTACATACAATTCATCAAACGATCAGGTGGAAACTTGGGCATGGGATAGCAAAACGATTTACTTTCAATCCAACCGTTATAATAGTCGGTCGGCTTATTCAATTGGTATTGCAGGCGGAACACCTACGCAATTATTTGATCACTACTTTAATTGGCCCCATAACTTAGCCATTCACCCTGATGGGAATATCTATTTTAACGAAAGCTGGGAGAGCAGCAATCAAGTCGCGAGGAAAAGATACAAAGGGGCTTTCAACCCAGACATTAAATCTTTCAACCCAAAAACAGGGGATTACAAACAGCACACGACTTACGAGGGCAAGGACATGTGGGCAACGATCGACAAAACGGGCAACCTCTATTTTGTGTCTGACGAATCGAACGGGGAATACAATTTGTACTCACAGGCAAACGGCAAAAAGCAAAGGCTTACTAACTTTCCAACCTCAATAAAAACACCTCAAGTAAATGCCAATGGAGGCATGGTAGTTTTCGAAAAGGACTATCAACTTTATGTATATGATGTTGCCAAAAAGAGAAGCAATAAAGTCAGTATTTCTGTTTTTCAAAACTCTACTTTGGCGGAAGAGCGTGACTTTAGTACCAAGGGCAACATTAGCGCATTTGATGTTTCTAGTGATGAAAAGAAGCTGACTTTTGTATCAAGAGGAGCACTTTTTGTAAGCGATATTAGTGGAAAGTTTACCCGACAAATCAAAACGAACAGTAAAGAGAGAGTCGTGGAAGTCAAATGGATGAAAGACGATAAGACGCTGCTGTTCACCCAAACGGTCAAGGGCTACACTAATCTTTTTACGGTGGATGCTTCTGATTTAGAAGCCAGCGAAAAGCAACTCACCAACGATGAACAATTCGATAGAAACTTAGAGTTGAATGCTGATAAAACCCAAGCGGCTTACCTCAGCGGCATCAACGAAGTTCGTTTGATCAACCTTGAAAGCCTGAAAAGTGAAACAGTTGCCAATGAAGAACTTTGGGGACTATACAACCCACAGCCTAGGTTTTCGCCCGATGGGAAGTATTTAACCTTTACGGTAAGAAACGACTTTGAAGAGGATATTTACATTTATGAAATAGCCTCGAAGCAACTCACCAATTACACTAAGACTGGTGTTTCAGAAACAAGTCCTTTTTGGGGGCCAGATGGAAAATACTTGTATTTCGTAACCGACCGCACCAATCCGACTTATCCTTTCGGAATGCAGAACGGCCATGTTTTTAGAGTGCCACTCGCCAGGCATGAAAATGATTTTAAGTCAGATAAACTGGCGGAGGTCTTTGTAGCAAAAGAGGAGAAGAAAAAAGATACTGTCATTACTGTCATCGACTTTGATGAAGAATGGATCAGAAACTTAGAAAGGCTGAGCCCAAATTTCGGGTCACAGTCTAGTCCCTTTGTGCTAAAGTCAGATGACAAAACGTATGTGCTGTATTCTTCGAACCATGACGAAGGGAAATCGGCATTATGGATAACCACCATAGAGCCATTTGAGAGCAATAAAACGGAGCAGATTGCCAGCAGCCGAAGGGCCAGTTCAGAAATAATTAAGGTTAAAAAAGCGCATTATTTACTGAATGGAGGAAATATTTCAAAACTAAATCTAGCGGCTAAAAGCCTTAAGGATATTGAAATTAGCTTCACCTTTAGAAGGTCTTTTCGCAATGAGTTCGATCAAATTTATGAAGAAACTTGGGCGGGGATAGAGCAAAATTTTTATAACGAAACTTTTCACGGTCAAAACTGGAAGAAGCTGCGCGATCAGTACGCAAAGTTTTTACCTTATGTAAAGTCACGCACAGAGTTACGCACCATGCTCAATGATTTATTGGGTGAACTCAACTCTTCGCACATGGGCTTTAATTCTTCCGGCCAAGAGGAGCGCAAATTTTATAACAGTCAGAGCCTGAACTTAGGAGTTGAATTTTCCAAAACGAATCCATATCAAATTGCCAGAGTAATAAGTGAAGGCCCTGCTGATTATCGAGCAAAGAATATACTATCAGGCGATATTATCACTTCGATCAACGGAGAGGTAGTTGATGCTAAAGTCAATCGAGAATATTACTTGAATAAGCCATCCATAGACGAAGAAATCACTTTAGGCTTACTCAGGGGCGGAACAAATGTAGAAGTAAAAATCCACCCTCGAAGTACTGGCGCCATGCGCACCAACCTGTATGACGAGTGGATTGCTGACAACCAAAGTAAGGTAGATAAAGCAACTAGCGAAAAAGTGGCTTACGTTCATATGAAGAATATGAGTACAGGCTCTTTAGAAGATTTTCTAATTGAGATGACTTCTGAGGCGTACAACCGTGATGCCTTGATTTTAGATTTACGCTACAACACGGGTGGTAATGTTCACGATGAAGTGCTAAAATTTCTTTCGCAAAAGCCTTACTTACAATGGAAATTCAGAGAGGGAAAACTAACTCCACAAAGTAATTTTGGTGCAGGGGCTAAGCCGACAGTTTTGTTGATCAATGAACAGTCCTTAAGTGATGCAGAAATGACCGCAGCGGGCTTTAAAGCGCTTGGCTTGGGTACTATCATTGGTACAGAGACGTATCGTTGGATTATTTTCACAAGTAGTGCAGGTTTAGTAGACGGGTCGTCTTACAGGTTGCCATCATGGGGCTGTTATACTTTAGAGGGGGAGAATTTAGAAAAGGAAGGGGTGAAGCCAGATATTTATGTTCAAACTAATTTTGCCGATAGAGTGAATGGGAGAGACCCGCAACTAGACAAGGCCATCGAGGAAGTTTTAAAACAATTGAAAAATAAATAAGTATAAAAATTAGGGCACTCTCTTCTTAGAAAGAAGGGGCATACTTTCTACCTTTTGACATCACGATGGACCGATTTAAACTATTTAACTCTAAAGACGAACTGCTCGAAAGGCTAGATGAGAACGGACGTTTGATTATTAGAATTGGTGAGCGTAAATTATGTCTAGTACTGCACAACGATCATTTTCATGTTTTTGATCACCTCTGCCCACACAATAAGCATTCTCTTTTTGAGGGGCTCATTAACTTTCAAGCAGAGGTAGTTTGCCCATTGCATTCTTACCGATTTAGCCTTAAGGATGGCCAAGAATGCGAGGGAAGAACAGCCCCTTTAAAGGTGCACTCTTTAGGGTTTGAAGACTCAAAGGTGTTTCTGTACCTAAAAGAGTAAAACAGTTTAAATTTAATTCCCTATGTTTAAGCGATTTTGGCAGGCTCATCTTACATTTTACAACCTATTGACCCGAAAATGCGGGTTTTATCTCTAGATATTTTACGAGGTGTGGCCGTGTTGGGTATTCTAATTGTGACTATTCAGAGTTACGCTATGCCATGGGTGGCCTCCATCAACCCAACAGTTTTCGAAAACTTAGAAGACATCAACTTCTATGTATGGTTATTGACTCATGTTTTCGCCAACGAAAAGTTCATGGCGATTTTTTCTATGTTGTTTGGGGCGACCATTATTTTGATTTCACAAAAAGCCAGGAAGGAACATTTACGATCTGGCGATTTACAATACCGTAGGTTCTTTTGGTTGTTTCTTATTGGTGTATTTCATGCTTATTTAGTTTGGGCAGGGGATATACTGGTGATCTACGCCATTTGTGGTTTCTTTATGTTCGTTTTTAGAAGTAAAAAGAAGGCCTATCTTTTTAGAGCAGGTATAATTTTTCTGTTCATTGGATCTTTACTCAAGTTCATTTTTGCTTATTCAATTCCGCTTTGGGAACCAAACCAATTCGAGGAGCTGAAGACTGAAGTCTGGGCACCAACTAGCCAAGACATAGCAGAGGAGATTGATTATTATACCAGCAGTTGGGAGAGTCAGATGTTTGTTCGTGCTCCACAGGCTTTCAAAATGCAAACCAAAGTATTTATTTCGGAAACCTTTTGGCGCGTGAGTGGGCTGATTCTTTTAGGAATGGCCTTTTTCAAAAAAGGTGTTTTTACAGGGAAGCAATCCAATAAGTTCTTAACGAAACTGACGGTTTATGGCCTATCAATAGGTTTACCATTAGTGGTGGTAGGAGTAATATTAGACTTTAACGATCGATGGGATTTCGAGAAAGGCTATTTTTATTATTCTCAGTTCAACTATTGGGGTAGCGTTGCCATGGCCATTGGTTATGTTGGCATTATAGTGCTCTTGTGTAAGGCGGGCACAAAAAATTTCCTTGCCAAAAAGTTAGCTTTGGTCGGTCAAATGGCAATGACCAATTACATCATGCAATCCGTCATCTGTACCTTCATTTTTTACGGGCACGGGTTTGGTCTTTTTGGTGATTTAGATCGAGCAGCCCAAGCAGTAATCGTATTGGCGATCTGTATATTTCAGATCGCCTTTTCCTCTATTTGGTTAAGCTATTTTCAATACGGGCCACTTGAATGGATGTGGCGTTCTTTAAGTTACGGTCGCCTGCAAAAAATTACTAAGCAAGGTTGATATCATACTGCTGAACCGGCATCTATCAACTCGTTCTGAGTTTTTGACTTCACCGCAAAATTAAAACCCTTGTGCATCCCATAAGCACCGTAGTCTCCCGACTTACTTAAGGCCAAAAATCCAACTTGAAGGTCCATATAACTATCGGGGTATTTTCTTTTGATTCTTCCGACTGCTTCTTCACAAGCTTCTTGTGCAGAAAAACCTTGCCTCATAAGCTCAACGATCATATGAGAACCACAAATTTTTATAACGAACTCGCCAAGACCAGTGGCAGTGGCAGCACCAATCTCATTGTCTACATAGAGTCCCGCGCCTATAATTGGAGAATCGCCTACGCGTCCATGCATTTTCCAAGCAGCTCCGCTCGTGGTACAAGCACCAGAAAGATCACCATTCTCATCTAAGGCGAGCATGCCAATGGTGTCATGATTCTCTACATTTATCTTAGGTTTATAATCTTGGTTCTTCAGCCAGTTTTTCCAAGCTTTTTCTGAGCTTGGGGTCAAAAGGTTTTCTTCTTTAAAGCCTTTTTCTAAGGCAAACTTTTTAGCGCCTTCACCCACAAGCATTACGTGCGGAGTGTCATCCATTACTTTTCTTGCTACAGAGATGGGGTGCATTATGTTTTGTAGAAAGGCAACCGAACCGCAGTTTTCATTATGGTCCATGATGCAAGCATCGAGGGTTACAATACCATCGCGGTCAGGAAACCCACCAATACCAACCGTAGCATTATTTGGATCTGCTTCGGTAATCCTTACCCCTTGTTCTACAGCATCAACTGATTTGCCTCCCTTCGATAGCACTTCCCATGCACCAACGTTAGCTTCCATGCCATGATTCCAAGTAGAGATCACAATTGGCTTTTGTCCAGCAGCTTTGGGACTGGCACATGCAATGGTGGCCATGCTGCCAGCGGAAACGGCTAGGCCACCTAAAATACCTGACTTTATAAATCTTCTACGGTTGCTCATGGCTATAATTTTGAAGAAAGTTAGAAAATTGTGCCCACCAATTGCTTACCACCGATCAAAGCATTTTAAATTCTCTTGAAACTCGATACCTTCAAGCATGAAAAATTTACTCCTCGCAGCATGTTTCGTTCTTTTAATGACGGCTATTTCTTGTCAATCAGATCAACACAAAGACTTAGAAGTGACTCAACTGGCTATTGTTCCTCAACCTCAGTCCATCGCTTATGGGGAAGAATCCACGGTCATCAGTAGTGGGGTCGCTTTGGTAGTTTCAGAGGAAGGGCCCGAAGCGACAGTGCAGTTTTTAAGCGATTATCTCGAAACCATGGGCTGGGAGTCTAGCATTGTTGACGAGGCACCAAAGGCTAATTTTATTGATTTTCGTTGGAAGAAAATGGAATCCTCAGCCGAAGGGGCATACGATTTGATCGTATCCAAACAAGGTATTGAGATCGGTTCAGCTACTAATCAAGGCTTATTTTATGGGGTGCAGTCACTCATTCAAATGTTACCCCTAGAAGGGAATGCCGTGAGGCTTCCGGTCATGGAGATTCAGGACACCCCTCGTTTTAGCTACAGAGGAATGCACCTCGATGTTGGCCGACACTTCTTTCCGGTGGACTTCATCAAGAAGTACCTTGATATGATGGCCTTGTATAAAATGAATACTTTCCATTGGCACTTAACAGAAGACCAAGGCTGGAGAATTGAAATCAAGAAGTACCCAAGGCTTACCGAAATAGGAAGCATTAGAAAAGAGACCATGGTGGAGAAGAATTTTGATCCTTATGTAGGCGATGGGGAGCCTTATGGTGGCTTTTATACCCAAGAACAAATCAAAGAAATTGTCGCCTATGCCACCGAAAGGCATATTACTGTAATTCCTGAGATAGAAATGCCAGGCCATAGCGTTGCTGCATTGGCTGCCTATCCAGAGTTAGGCTGTATTTCAGGCCCATTTGAAGTAGCTACCAAATGGGGAGTTGCAGATGATATCTACTGCCCGAGTGAAGCTACTTTTACCTTTTTAGAAAATGTATTGACCGAAGTGATAGATCTCTTTCCAGGCAAATACATTCACATTGGTGGTGATGAGGCGCCTAAAGGGGCTTGGGAAAAAAGCGCTTTGGCGCAACAAGTCATCAAACGAGAAGGGCTAAAAGATGAATTCGAACTACAGAGTTATTTTATTCGAAGAATAGAGAAGTTCTTGCTCAGCAAGAACCGTCAATTGATCGGTTGGGATGAAATTTTAGAAGGGGGTTTGGCACCAGAAGCGACAGTAATGTCGTGGAGGGGAGAGGCTGGAGGTATTGAAGCGGCAGAGGATGGCCACGATGTCATCATGACGCCAAACGACATTTGCTACTTTGATCATTACCAAGCCGATAGTGCTACGGAGCCTTTGGCCATTGGGGGTTTCACAACTTTAGAAGATGTATATGCCTACGAACCTGTTCCCAAGGAATTATCGGCAGACAAAGCGCATCATGTTTTGGGTGCCCAAGGCAATGTTTGGACAGAGTACATGAAAACTACCGATTATGTGGAATACATGGTTTTCCCAAGAATGCTAGCCCTTTCTGAAACCGTTTGGACGCACGCTGACAAAAAAGACTGGAGTCAATTTCAAAAGAAAATGGAGACCCAGTATAAGATTTTGAACGCTAGAAGTATAAACGCTTTTAAGCCTAAAGAGTAATAATGTTGACAAGAAATTTTTTATGAAAAGAAAAGCACTCCAATTATTCACCTATTGCTTATTGGCATTTTTGGTGGTCTGCTCATGCGATTTTAGAACGGATGAAGAAAGATTTCAGACAGAGATAAGGCTCTTTATTATGGAGCATATAGAGAACCCAAGCCATTACCAGCCTTTGGCTTTTCAGCGAATCGATAACGGTTTTTTATCTGCTGATGACGGCCTTGCTACTTCTATTATGGCCGTTCAAGATACCGTGCGTACCAAGCTCAATTTTGCCTCTGCTTATTTTACTACCGATCAGCAATCAGCGATGAGTCAGTTCTTGGGGGCAAATGATAATTTTGAATTCGACCTTTTAGATGAATTGCTCTTTGAAAATGTAGCCATGGATAAACAAGTGGAAAAGTCAATGAGCCGAACAGACTTGAATTTATGGGCTCATTATAAAGCGCAACAGCAAGTCTTCAACGATCAATTGTTAGTATTAAACCAGCAACTAAAAACGTATAACCTCTCCGTTTTCCATATCGATTTGAGTGGAGAATCAACAGTGCATTACTACCATGAATATGAGCTCAACGCACAACACCTCGCAAGTGTCTTTGAGCTTTCAACAGCCGACTTAGAGATGCTTTCTTTTAAAGATATTTTGTGAAACGAGAGCATAATTTTCTATGGTAACCATTATCAAAAGCCAACTATTTCTTCTTGCATTTTTTTTGTTAGCGACAAGCTGTAATCAAAATACAAGTTCTGAAAACAGATTAGAGTCTTTTCAATACGAGTTGGTCATTGTAGACTCCTTAATGATTGAGTCTTTGGAAGAGTTGCAAATCACTGATTATTCTCCAGCAAAGAATCGGTTTTTGGCTTTTGGTGTCAACACCAAAACGTGCTTGGAAATAGATCGTGAAGGAAATATTATAAGTACAGTAGATTTAAGGGGAGAGGGTCCGGGGCACTTTGGAAGAGGCCTTACAGAACTAGGTTATTTTGGAGATCAGATAATTATTAACGGGGCTTCGCAGTACTTTATTTACGATGGAGAATGGAATTATCAAGATAGAATTCTATACGAGGCAGCCGGTTATTATTTACCTGTTCGGTATATTTCGGGAGCGCCTAAAACACTTTTGCATAGAGGAAAAGCCAAGCTGATTAAGCCGGTGGATAAAAGTGAGGGTGGTTTTTTACAAATTGAAGAGGATTACTTTTCTAAAACCAAGATGATTGGCTTGTATGAAAAAGGAAAGGAGGGCATTTCTGAGCATTTGAGCTATCCCGAAAACGCTATCTATCGAAATAGCGATCAATATTATTCAAGTCATCAACCATTGGTAAGCTACAATGCGAAAAATGATATTTTGGCTGTTGTAATGCCTTTACAAAATCGAGTTTTCGAATACACTACCAACGATACAACTTTCAGTTTAGTCAATACCTATGATTTAGAATTGCAATCATTTCGTTCTCCTCAAGGAATTCCCTATGAAGATCAGCATAAGAATGGGCTTAAAGGCTTCGGACTTCAAAATGAGCTTAATTATGTCTATAACATGGCCAACAGTCAAATTTTGAATATAGACTATACAGGAGGGGTACTCATGATTGCCTACAAAACAGGGGCAAACTCAGCAACTCAATTGTCTAGCTACACTGAGGCTTTAGCTTTGGCCAAAAAAGAGAGTAAAACGATCACCGCATTCTTTATCAAGGGGGAAAGAGTTTTTGAAACAGAAGAGAGCTTTGACCGAAGTGTAAGAATTAGTGAATCACAATTTATAGCCCCATTCATTAACGAGGAGGTTGAGTCAGATTATAGCAAATACTATATCTACGAGCTTAAAAAGGAAAAGAGGTAATTTTAAAGTGCTATTCCCTGTTTTCCGATTAACTAATAACCAACTTACTGGATGGAGACACTGAATGGTCCACTCACAATGATGCTAACTAGATAACATGAAATTACTCGGTAACATAATCTGGATAGTCTTCGGTGGTTGGATGATCGCTTTAGAATACATCGTTGGGGGGATTGCCCTTTGCCTCACAATTGTAGGTATTCCCTTTGGCATTCAATGTTTTAAATTGGCGATTCTAGGCTTTGCCCCTTTTGGTCAAGGAGTAAAACCAGGCACTGCTACAGGCGGCTGTCTTTTTCTGCCGCTTAATCTCATATGGATCATTTTCGGAGGCTTTTGGCTTTTCCTCACCCACCTTTTTTGGGGTATTGTCTTCTGCATTACCATCATAGGAATCCCATTTGGCAAACAGCACTTCAAATTAGCAGGCCTTGCTTTCGCTCCGTTTGGGAGGGGGGTATGATGTTCCTAGGGTGGATTTTTTAGTCGACTAGTCAATAGGAATAACTCTTCACCTTCACACTGAGTGTTTCTGAGGTACGAAGAAAGAAACCTCACCCGTCACTCTGAGGTCGAGTTTGAAAAACGATACCGAAAGAGTCTATCCGTTTAAAAGGACCAAGACCGAGTACCGACAGGTTCTTCCAAACCTACAGATCAGTCGTTCAGAAGGCCTATAGCTTTTTAAAATTCTTCTGAAAGGGGCCCCATTTAAGAAAGCGAGTTCCTACCTAAATCTTCATGGGCAGCTACCCAGTCTAGCGAAGAAATGGCGGCTCCAAGAGAAATTTCACCAGCCAAAACTACGCCCGCAATGATTTCAGCAAGTTTTTTTGCCTTTCCAGTACCGTAGCAATCCATCATTGTCAGACAGTCTTTTTGGGTGGGCAGACCCGTTCCGCCACCTACGGTGCCTACGATGAGAGAAGGTAACGTAATGGTGCAATAAAATCCGCCATCGGCATTCACTTCAGTATGTAGGAAGCCCGCGGTGCTTTCGGCTAGATTGGCTACATCTTGTCCTAAAGCGATGAATAAAGCGGCCAAAGCATTGGCCGTATGCGCACCATTATTGTTTACCCCCGCCATCATGCCACCAAGATTAATCACTTTTAAATGTCGTTGTAATTGATGGGCATCTACACCAAAGTTTTGGATCAATAACCTTTCGGGAAATGTGACTTCTGCAATTACACGCTTTCCTCTAGAGTTGAGTGAATTGAGAAACGAATGCTTTTTGTCACTCGCCATATTTGATTCCAGGAAAAAATGCTTGATGCCTTCAAAGGATTGCAAAATCCACTGACATATTTGAAAAGTGGCTTTATTGACCATGTTCTGACCTGCAGCATCACCCGTGAAAAAGTTAAACCGTAGAAAAACATTATTTCCAGCTTGGTAGATTTCTACACTTTGATATTTCAAATGGTTTGACCCTAATTCGGCTTCTGACTTTAGCTCTTCAGGGACTGTTTCAATCCATTTACTAAAATCTATTGCTGTATTGATGGTAGCGAAAATGAAGACGGGCGCTCTTTGCATGCCGTCTTTCACCACACGACAGTTAACGCCTCCAGATTCGTTCACTAGTTTGATTCCCTTGTTATAAGAAGCGACTAATGTTCCTTCGGTGGTCGCAAGAGGGATTAGGAAATCACCATTGGCATATTCTCCATTGATTCGGATTGGGCCAGCAATGCCCAAAGGCACTTGTGCAAAGCCTGTAAGGTGTTCAATATTCCCTTGATAAACAGAGGTGTCTTTGATTGACTCATGAATATATTTAGGATCTTTTCCTGTGAAGGACTTTATAAAATCGAGACGTTGTTCAATGGCTTTACGACTATAGTCGTCTTTATAAATCCTTGGAATTTTGACTTCTCGTTCCTTTCGTGACTCATTGACTTGATCAGTCACCCCAAAACTTAACCGACCGAAAGGTTTTGTATCAAACTTGAAATCGAGTTTCAAGTGCATCACATCATTTATTTGTGTTTTGACAAGGACATTAAAGCTTTTGCCTAGCTTAAAACTAAAGCCCTTTTGTCGTTGAATTTCTTCAACGGGTACCCATTCACCGTTACCTAAATCTGTAAAAATTTTACTTTTTTCAACGGTAACACCTTCAATTTCTAGTGCGTTTAAGCCTTCAAGATGCACGTCAATTAATCGATTTTTGACATTGAAGATAATGCCCTCATTTGCCTTGGTCAGACTTCCACGGGTGTACAGTTTTTTTAGAAGCGTTTTGGGTATAAAATTCATATAAATGTCCAGATAGATTACTGATATCCGAGTTGTTATTGAGCACTCAGATTGAGCATTATAAGCCGAAGGCCGAAAGTAGTAAAAATAAGGCGTAAAGATAGTTGATCTATTGAACAGTCTCAGGTTCTTTTGCCAAACGAAAATTAAACCTTGGTAGTTTATTTTATGCCAGTAAGCTTGGCTTTCGCTCCGTTTGTGAATAGGTATGTATGAAGGACTTGCCTTTAAAACTTAATTCCAAACTCTAATGCGATCAATCGGTTTTTAAGGCTGAGTTCATCAAAGGCAGGGTTCTGTGTTTTGATTTGGTTGATAAAGCCTACGTTATAAAAGAAGCCAGCAAATATGCTGGTATTGACGCCAATATTTCTCTCTAGTCCGCCTCCAAAATTACCTGCGATATCAAAACCTCTTAATTCTCTTATGATATCGTCATTGGTAGACTTCGCAGTATTGTTCACTCTAATTTCTGGTATCATTCCAAAATTGAAATAGACTTTAGTATCTAAAGTTATTTCGTTGGTGTAGAGTTTTATGAGAAGCGGAATTTGTAAAAAATCTTGTTCGTAGGCGGACCTTGCTAGGTCTGCTGAGGTACTTTGGGGGTTTGGTATAAATACTTGGGTGAGTTTAGAAGCGTAGTTAATTCCAAAATTGAAATGATAGTTTTCTTTAAATTTATAATCGACAAAAGCACCTACCAAGAAGTCAATCTCACTTTCCCCTTTATAGTTTGTAGGCCCTTCAGTACTAGGCTTGCTAAAAGTAATTGTAGGCCCTAGCTTAATGCCAATTGTATAATCTTGGGCAGCAGCAGCTATGGATATAAAGCATAAGATTAATGTTGTAAAAGTGAATTTCCTCATAGACGATAAAATAAATCAATACTTTTGTCATTTAAAATTTAGGATGAAAAAAAGCTGCTTTATTATTTCTTTTTTGGTGCTGGTAATGGCTTGTGGTGACGACAAGGAGTGCCCAGATGTACCAAGTGTTGCACTTGAGCTCTCTTATGAAAGCTTTGTGGACGAAATTCACAGTGTGAAGGATACTTTCGAACTCAAGAACTTCTTTAAGGCCAACCCTGTCATTCGAGACTTCTTCTTTTTATCTGCCGATTACCCGTCTGAGTCTGCTATGGTCACAGAAATCTACGACCTACTGAAAAACCCTTTTGTAGATACGCTCTATCAACAAACGAAACTGCTAATCAATGAGGAGCAGTTAAAACAAGACCTTACCGATGCTTTCAAAAGGATTAAATCATACTACCCTGATTATAAAGCACCTAAGGTTCAAACGGTTTATTCGGCATTTGGCAATGATGTTTTTGTCTCGGATTCGCTTTTGGTCATTGGGTTGGATTATTATTTGGGCCCAGAGGCGAGCTACCGCCCAAATGTCTATGATTATTTGAGGGTAAGGCTCACGCCCGAGCACTTGGTGCCTCATATCGTTCAATTTATTTCATTGAAGTATAACGAAACACGACAAGGGCAAAGAACCGTTTTAGACGAGATGGTTTACTACGGTAAGGCGCTTGAATTCACGAAGACGATTTTACCCTGCACGGCAGACAGTCTAATCATTGGTTATTCTAGCGAGTCAATTGAGTCTTCCATTCGCAGCGAAGGGTTTCTATGGTCATACTTTGTGGATAACGCATTGTTATACGATAAAACACCTTCGAATTTATCGAGGTATATCGATGAAAGACCAGGTATTCCAGAGATTGATCCTATCTGTCCAGGAAGAATAGGTCAATGGATAGGATGGCAAATAGTGAGTAAATATAGGGACGAACAAGATGTAGACTTTACTGATTTGATGGAGGAGCAAGATCCGGGTAAGGTGCTTATGCAGTCAAAATATAAACCTCGGAATCGCTGATCGTAATTCTTTATTCATTTTTGAGAATACCAATGAGTTTTTGGATTTGAAGCCTCTTGGAATAGTATTTTTCAGCGACCTGTCGAGCGTTGTTTTTGTACATCTCTTGAAGTTCTCTTTCTTCTAAGAATGGTTTGATCTTAGTAATGAACTCATCAGGCTTTTGAGGGTTGGCGTAAAAGCCGCATTGATAGCCTTCTACCAAATCTTTCGTCCAGCCTGTTGAATTCACAATGGTGAGTTTTCCTGCTGCTAAGCTATCAAACATTTTATTTGGGCTGTTGGTACCCAGCACTGGGATATCGGCAAAGCAAACATAGGTAGCATCTGTAATATTGAGTATTCTCCTGACCCCTTCTTTATTTTGGTGACTGTAAAATTCAACGTTCTTCAGTTTTTTTAGATAACTCAGCATTTTCAAATGTGCTGACCTCGATCCCTCACCCACAATTTTGAAGTTGATATTAAGTCCAAGGTTCATTGATTTTTCGGCAATATCTAAAAAGTATTCTAAGTGATTTGTTCGGCCGATACTTCCTAGGTAGGTAATTGTGAAGGGCTTATCGGCATGGTAGAATTTAGTTAGTTTGGGGTCCTTTACTTCTTTACTGAAGAACTCGCAGTCGGCCATGTTTGGAATCATGAACACATCCTTTTCTGGCACAACCGACTTTATCCAATCTCGCATTCCAGGAGAAAGCGCAATAATTTTATCTGCGTTCTGATAAATCTTAGCCTCAAGTTTGTAGAGCCATTGCTTCGGTAACCTCCCTTTTATTGCACCAATTTCTATTGGCGCTGTAGGCCAAAGGTCTCTTACCTCGAAGATATAAGGCTTCTTTTTGACTTTTTTAATCCACAAACCAATCAATCCGATTGTAAGGGGGGTGGAGGTGAGATAGGCTAAATCAAAGCTAATGTTTTCTTTACTGATCAGCTTTTTAGTTTTTATTACAAAGCTGAAGAAAGACTTGATGCGCTTAAAAAATCCGAGGTCGTTACTATAAAATACAGGGAGATAGTGAACGGTAACACCATCTATCTCTACTTTTCTGTAGTGCTTTTCGTTATGACTGGTGATTAATTCAACCTCAAAGCCATTATCTACCAAGCCTTTAGAAAGGTAGTAAGAGCGAATGGCTCCTCCTTCTTGTGGGGTTTTAAAGTATTGATGGACGTATAAGATTTTCATAACCTAAATAGGATACACGTTAGCGGATAATTTTCTCCTTTTTCTCGAAATATCGGCAAAATGATATGAGTTCGCATGAATCGCACTTTGGCGATCTTGCGACACATGTATATCGGCCATGTAATATCAGCCAGTGGTGGGCAACGGGGATTATGTCTTGGGGAAGGTGCTTTACCAATTGTTTTTCAACGGCAAGAGGTGTATTGGCGTTTTGATTCACCAACCCAAGTCGCTTAGACACACGGAATACATGAGTATCCACAGGCATGCTTGGCTGATTCCAAACTACCGATGTTATTACATTGGCTGTTTTTCTACCGACTCCAGGCAGTTTCTGAAGGTCTTCTGTAGTCCTTGGAATTTCCGACCCGAAATCGGCTACCAACATTTTGCCCAAGCCAATTAAATGCTTGGTTTTATTATTGGGGTATGAAACCGTTCGGATATAAGGAAAAAGTTCATCAAAAGTAGTAGCCGCTAAATGTTCAGGATTAGGAAAATCCTTGAATAATTTTGGGGTCACCATATTAATGCGCTTGTCAGTGCATTGAGCACTTAAAACCACGGCCACCAAAAGTTCAAACGTATTGCTATAAGCCAATTCCGTCTCCGCTTGGGGTTGATGGTTACTGAAATACTTAATAAAAGCCTCGTACCTCTGCTTTCTCGTCATGCCACGAATTTAGGCTATTTCGGAGAATGTAGGTCATAGGATTTAGAGTAACTCAGTATTTTATCGATTGACTTGAAAGAAGGTATTCTTTCAACCGCATCTAGTGCACTCATTGTTCTTTTAAGGGCATGTAATTCGTCAGCGAGCGCTTCGTCAAAAATCGCTGCTGTGTCAATTTCGATATTTTCTTCTTCAAGGGTCTCCTGATAGACGTATCTGATCAGATCATTCTGGGTAAAGGTTTTTATCATACGCAACATTTAGTTTATCCATCCTTTTTCTGAGGTTGATAAGAGCATATCGCATTCTTCCCAAGGCAGTATTGATGCTTACATCAGTTACTTCGGCAATTTCTTGAAAACTCATTTCCATATAGTGTCTCATCATAAGCACCTCACGTTGACTATCAGGTAATTCCTGAATCAACTCTCTCAATAACGTGTGAGTGTCCTCTTTTATTTGACGGTCTTCAATAGAATCCTCTGAAAACTTTAAGCTGTTAAACACATTGCTTCCATCTTCCAATACAATTGTAGGGTAGCGTTTTGCTTTTCTAAAGTGATCGATGGATAAATTGTGCGCGATGCGCGTAACCCAAGGCAGAAATTTACCTTCCTCATTATAGCGACCCGATTTAATGGTGTTCACTACCTTTACGTAAGTTTCTTGCAAAATGTCTTCCGCCAAATCGTGATCTTTAACAATCATATAGATCGTTGTAAAGATTCTGTTTTTGTGACGAGTAACTAATTCTGTGAAGGCATCTTCATTGCCATTTTTGTACAGCGAGATCAACTGGCTGTCGCTTACTTCGTATTTCCTCATGTTTGTATTTGTTAGGGCGAAGTAGAGGTCTTTACATAGGGTAATGTTTAAATTGGGAATGGATTAATAATAGTACAAGTATCAAAAGTATTCATTCAATTAAAGAATGCAAATTTTAACAAAGTAAAATTTGCAAATGCAAAGGGTGAATGAGACTCTCTAATAAACGCGCAAAACATTCCGCAACTATCTTGCCAAAGAGGCAAATATAATTCTGAAATGGAATTGTTTTTCAATTAACAAATAGCCGTAAGCTCTGTTATCTTTGCAGCCTTATGAATTCAACAACTTTAGCAGCAACTACCCCTATTGACGACCTAGATCCTAAAGAGTTCATTATCATCAAGGGAGCTAGGGTGAATAATCTTAAAAGTATCGATGTCGCCATCCCAAGAAATGAATTGGTGGTGGTGACTGGTCTTTCTGGTTCCGGAAAATCATCATTGGCTTTTGATACTCTATTTGCCGAGGGGCAAAGAATGTATGTAGAGAGCTTAAGCTCATATGCCCGTCAGTTTTTGGGCAGAATGGAAAAGCCCGAGGTTGATTACATCAAAGGTGTTTCTCCTGCCATTGCCATCGAGCAAAAGGTAAATACCAGAAACCCACGATCAACGGTAGGCACCACAACAGAAATTTATGATTACCTAAAATTGCTTTTTGCCCGAGTAGGTAAGACGTATAGCCCTGTTAGTGGGGAAGAGGTAAGCAGAGATAGTGTAACGAGTGTAGTTGAATATTTAATGGCAAAGGCCGAAGGTACCAAAGTGATGATACTTTGTCCTTTAGTACAAAAAGAGGACAGAGACTTATCTGAAGAGCTAAATCTTTTACTGCAGAAAGGCTATACCAGAGTTTTAGCTGATGGCGAACCATTTTTTATAGAAGACCTTCTTAAAAACGACAAAGACACCCCCCCAACGAAATTAGAGATTTTGATAGACAGGGGAGTCGTAGCTCATAATGAAGATACTCAGTTTAGATTTTCAGATTCTGTTCAAACAGCGCTTTTCGAAGGACAAGGATATTGTATCATCGAATTTCCGGGTGATGGAAGAATGACGTTTTCTGATCGATTCGAAGCAGATGGTATTTTATTCGAAGAGCCTTCCGTTAATCTTTTTACTTTCAATAATCCGTTCGGAGCCTGCAGGCGCTGCGAAGGTTTCGGAAAGGTTTTAGGAATAGATCCAGACCTTGTGATACCAGACAAGTCATTGTCGGTATTTGAAGGAGCTGTTGCTCCATGGCGTAGCGAAACCATGAATTTATGGTTGCAGCCGCTTTTGAAGCATGGTATTGAATTCGACTTTCCAATCCATAGAACGTATTCTGAACTAACTGAAAAGGAAAAAGAACTCCTTTGGACCGGGAACAAGTCATTCAAGGGGCTTAATAAGTTCTTTAAACATTTAGAGTCAAAGACACACAAAATTCAATACCGAGTAATGCTTTCTCGCTACCGAGGAAGAACAGATTGCCCAGAATGTAAAGGAACAAGACTGAGAGAAGATGCTTCCTATGTAAAAATCAATGGCAAGAGTATTTCAGACTTAGTTTTAATGCCGGTAGAAGACTTTTCTCAGTTTTTCAATGGACTAGAGCTTTCGGCCCACGATGAAAAAGTAGCGAAAAGACTACTTCAAGAAATTGAGAACCGTTTAGAGTACCTAGAAAGGGTAGGTCTAGGTTATTTGACGCTCAATAGGTTGACAAGTACCCTTTCGGGTGGGGAGTATCAAAGAATTAAGTTGGCCACCTCCTTAGGAAGTGCTTTGGTAGGCTCAATGTACATTCTTGATGAACCTAGCATTGGCCTTCATCCAAGAGATACCGATCGTTTGATTTCTGTGCTGCTCACCCTTCGTGATTTAGGCAATACTGTTGTTGTGGTTGAGCATGAGGAGAAGGTAATGGAGGCTGCTGATCAAATCATTGATATTGGGCCTGATGCAGGTACTCATGGTGGTGAATTGGTTTTTCAAGGGACAATTAGCGAACTCATTGCTCATGGTACCTCACATACCGCAAACTATCTCAGCGGAAGAGAAAAGCTTCCTATTCCTACTCATAGACGTCAATGGACAGATTGCCTTAAAGTAATAGGAGCTAGAGAAAACAACCTTCAAAACATCAATGTCGATATTCCTCTAGATATTTTGACGGTGATTACTGGGGTAAGTGGCTCGGGTAAATCTACTTTGATTAAAAAAATAGTCTACCCGTCTTTGGGTAAAATGATTGGTACGGTGAGCGATCAAACTGGTAAAATGGATGCCCTAGAGGGGGATACTAAAAAAGTAACTCAGATTGAATTTGTAGATCAAAACCCGATTGGAAAATCATCCCGCTCTAACCCTGTTACCTATGTAAAGGCTTATGATGCCATTCGAAATTTGTATTCGAGCCAACCGCTTTCGAATCAGCGAGGTTACAAACCAGCTTTCTTTTCATTTAATGTAGATGGTGGCCGTTGCGAAACTTGCCAAGGAGAAGGCGTAGTGAAAATCGAAATGCAATTCATGGCTGATATCCAATTGACTTGTGAAAGCTGTAAAGGCCAACGTTTTAAACAAGAAATTTTAGAGGTCACCTATAACGACAAGCACATTTCTGATGTGCTCGAAATGACCATTGATGACGGCATGGTTTTTTTCGAAAAGGAAAAGGCAGTTTATAATAAGCTCAAACCTTTACAAGAAGTAGGCTTAGGTTACATCAGATTGGGCCAGTCTTCTAACTCATTGAGTGGAGGCGAGGCGCAAAGAGTAAAGCTTGCTTTCTATTTAGGCAAGGGAAAATCGAATACCAAAGAACATATTCTTTTCATATTCGATGAGCCTACGACAGGTCTTCATTTCCACGACATTAGTAAATTGATGAAAGCGATTAATGCTTTGATTGAACAAGGCAACTCCGTAATCATTATTGAACACAACACAGAGGTGATCAAACTGGCCGATTGGATCATCGACCTTGGGCCAGAAGGCGGACACAAGGGTGGTAAGGTTACCTTTACAGGGACTCCAGAAGAGATGGTAAAGCTAACAGATAACTACACTGCACAGTACTTGGCGACTGTTCTGGCTTGATTCACATCCATTTCTTCCCATTGGAGAGATGGCTGGGGTTGCAGGAGGGGAACACATTAATAACTATGCTTCCAATTGAATGCCCGCTACAATCGCTCGGTTTTGCCGAGTGATCTATATGATTTTGGCTTCTAGCCAACTCTCTTCCACCCCGACCCTCTGCCAGCCGTGGAAACGGACAGATTTAGTTTGATTGGCCAATGTGCTGAGACATTAGCCATGTCCTCATACTGGGGATTCATCTAATTTATAAACCTGTAACTTAGTCCGACCTGAGCGAATTCGCTGGATTGCTCTTTATTGTTTTTAAGGAGATGATACTGATCGTTCCTCCAATTAATGACAGCACACCAATGGCCGTTATTGCGTAAGCAAATGGGCTTATCCCCGTTTGATAACTGAAATTACCGAGCCAATCGTTCATTAAAAATACGGAAACTGGAATCGCAATCAACAACGCGATACCCGATATAATCAGGTATTTTACGTTCATTAGCCAAAGGATTTGACCCACTGAGGCGCCCATTATTTTTCGAATGCTGATTTCTTTTACTCTTTGTTTAATAACGATGGATATGATTCCTAAAAGACCTCCGCATGCCAATAGAATAGAGATGGCTGAAAGTAGAGTCACAAGGCTTAAAGTTCTTGACTCTTCGCCATACAAAGCTTTAATCTCCGTATCAAGAAATTGAAAATTGAACTCGATTTCAGGTAATATTTCCTTGTATCTGGCTTCAATTTGTGAAACCGTTTGGCCCATATCTTTTGGGTTTATTTTAACCAACATATAGTTGAGGTTATTGGGTCTCATAATCATAATTAATGGCCTAATGGGTTCGTGTAAGGACCGGAAATGGAAGTTTTCTACAACGCCCACAATTGTTCCTTTTACCAAGTTTTCGTTGTCTATCCACATTAGGCTTTGGCCAATGGGTGCTTCAATATTTAATGCGTCAATAGCAGATTGGTTGAGTACGAATGACCTTCCTACAGAATCAGCAGCGAAATTTTTGTTGAGCATCCGACCATCTATCAACTTAATGCCTAATACTTCAGCTGCGTCATCGTCTATAAAAACTTCGGAAGCATCCACTTCATTGGCAGGCTTGTTTTCCATGTAGATAGGATGCTGATTGAACTGCCCTCCAGGAACATTTGAAACAGCGGCTACTTTAGTGATTGCTGAATTTTGAAGCAATTCATTCTTGATTAATTTTGTCCTTGGATCATAACTATCAATATCCACTACCAAAAGATTGTCTTGCTTAAAGCCAAGGTCTTTTTCTTTCAGGAAGGCAATCTGGTTTTTAATAATTAGACTTCCACTTATCATCACAATGGCCGCAATAAGTTGCAAGGCCAAAAGGCTATTGCGAATGTTGTTTCCACCAAGTGTGCTCAGTTTCAAGCCTTTTAAGATTTGCCCAGCCTCGAAAGAATTAAGGTAGAATGATGGATAGGCAGCTGATAAAAATGCCGTGATTATAGAGAGACAAAGCAGAAAAACGATTACATCTATTTGATACAAATCGGCAACAGAAATACTGCCATTTACTAATTGGTTGAATGAACCTTCTAGCAAATACATGGCAACAAATGAAAGTAGGAATGCCAAAAATGTAGTCAGCAATGCCTCTACTGTAAACTGAGAAAACAGGTGTGATTTTTGGGCGCCTAGGGTTTTCTTTACCCCAACTTCTTTAAGCCGCTGAGCTGCTTTTGCTGTGTTAAGGTTAACAAAATTGATAATGGAAATCAGCAGGATGAATAATGCACTTGCTCCGTAAATCAAGAGATGACTGTAACTTCCGTTGCTTTCTAATTCCCATCTAATATTTGAATGAAGATGGATAGCCGTAATAGGCTGCAGTTCGAACTGTAAGTCACCTTTTTTGAGAGCGGCTAAATTCTCTGTACTCCAGTTCAAGTATTTTGGTGCCCATTCTGGAATCTTGCTTTCGAAAACACTCGCATTGGTATTTGGCTGTAGCTTAATGTAGTTAAAGTGGCCAAAATCCTCCCAAGACATCCAAGGGTCATTGAACTGTAGAGACTTGAGAGTAACATAAGAGATTAAGAAGTTATAGTGAAAGTGAGTGTTTTTTGGAGCGTCCTCAATGACCGCGGCCACTTCAAGCATATCCGTCATGCCACTGAATGACAGCTTTTGCCCTACAGCTTCTTCAGTGCCAAAATAACGCTCTGCAGTGGATTCGGATAATATAATGCCGTAAGGTTTTCTTAACGCTGCGTTGGCATTTCCTGCGATTACCTTAAAGCTAAAAACATCAAAAAAAGTACTATCAACGAAATAGCCATTTTTTTCATTAAAGCTAATATTCCGCTTTTCGTTTTTAAGGGGAACAGTCGTCTTTGTCAACCCAGGACCATAGATAGGGGAGATACTAACCGCATCTTTTACCTCAGGAAAGTCACGGACTAATGCCTGAGCCATGGGGTGTGGCGTTCTGGTTTGTGGATTGTCACTCATCCAAGCAATTCTGTAAATGTTGTCTGCCTCTTGGAAGAACGAATCATAGGTGCTTTCGAACTTCAAATGGAGGTAGACTAAACCACAAATGGTAAAGGCAACGACTAAACCTAAAAGATGGAAAGCACTTTGCGTTTTTTGGCGGAGCATTCCACGCCATGCAAATTTAAAATAGTGTCTGTACATGATAATTGTATTTGAGTTCTGACCGAATTTTTTTAGTGCGAAAGGGCGGATAAAGTGGAGCATATGGTACCAGTAAGAGAGGTTTGCGCTAAACTTTGACCTATCAGCCCTCTCTGCTTGATAGTATTCATATAAATCACCTTCAACCTCTTCGAATAGCGCTCTTTTACACAGAAAGCTTAAGAGTTTGACGGCAACCTTGGGGGGCTGATATGGGGGTTTATTGGCCACTAATGGAAATTGTTTTAAGCGCTAATGCTGGAATTTGATTAAAGAGTGAATTTCTCAAAGCATGATTTTTTTCGATGGCTGTTTTACCATTGGCCGTAATTGAAAAAATACGCTTTCTTCTGCCGCCTCGCTCATGCGTTCCTTCGGCTAACGCTGAATTCAAAAACCCTTTTTCTTCTAGCCGGCTTAAAGCGGAATGAACAGCTCCAATAGCAACCTTTCTTTTGGTTTGGTCAATAATTTCTTCGCGAATGCTGAGTCCATAGGCTTCTGGAAATAGAACACCAACGACTAATAAAACAAGCTCTTCAAATTCACCTAACTGAGTTCCTTTCATTTTTCAAAATTCGTATTTGTAGAACAAATGTAGTCAAATTCTACAAATACGAAAATTGACTTGACTTAAATTTATCAGAATGCTTATTTAGAGAAATTGATATTTGTCTTGTTGGCTCGGCTTCTTCTTATTTGCTGGCTTACGCCTATCACATTGGATAAAATGATTAAAACTGCTCCGGTAATTTTTTGAGCGGGCATCGCTTCATCCAAGAATAAAAAACTCACGATCATCGCTACTGGAATACTGAGATAGTAAATCAAGCCAGACGCGGTGTTCGGTAAATTGGTAGTGGCCCTTAACCATAAAGTATGGGCTCCGAGTGTACAAATAATAGCAAGTATGCCAAGGTAGCCCCAATCTGACTTTGGCAAATCCCATTCTGTTTCTGAAATGAATAAAGCGAAGAAAATTAAGGCGAAACTGTATTGACCCCATGCCCTGGTATAAGAGTAGATATGCTTATTCTTCTGCTGAAGAATAGGCAAAAGGGCAAAGAAAAAAGCACTCACTAAAGCGATTAATACGCCCACGGTGTGGTTATTTCCAAGGGTAAATTCGGGCACAATGAGCAGGATACCAGCAACGGCCAAAGCGATCATTGCCCAATCGAAGGCAAGGGGTTTTTTCTTATGAATCAACCAATCGAAAAGAAGTAAATAAATTCCGAACGAGGACACACCTAAAATGGCAAGCGAAGGGGTTGCTGTTTTAACAGCTGTAAAATAAGTAACCCAGTGCAATCCAAAAACTAAACCGATTAGCGCGAGTGAGGCCCAATCTTTTTTGCTTAACACTTTTAGCCTTTTGAAGCCAACAAATAGAAAGTAGACCAAAATGGAAGCGATGAATAATCTAACGATACCAATGGTATATGCGTTCGCACTCACTTTTTTAATGAATACAGGCGTACACCCGAAAATAAAAGAAGCCAATAAGCCTTCGATGTAGTGCCGTGTATTCAATTGTTTTTATCAGCAATAAACAAAAAAAGCACTGCCCTTTAGAGGGCTGTGCTCGGTAAATTTTAAGGGGAGCGCTTTATTTTTCTTTAAGCAATCCTTTTCTCTTCATGATGGTTTCAACGAATTTGATTTCGTTTTCAGTTTTGAAAACACCGAAAGGGAACATCATCATTTGGGCTTTATTCACAACCAAAACGAATTGTTTCTTATCCACCCAACCTTTTTTGATTTGATCCCACTTCATTGGCATTCCTTGTTTGGAATTCAATTTGATCAGTATTTGGCGGCTATCAATTTCGTAAGAGAGCTTTTCGAAGAGCATTTTACTTTGTTCCAGTTGAGTCACCCCGATAAACTGAATTACCCAAAATAAAATATAAAGTACAAAAGCGATCATTGCACCAATCCACCACCAATTAGATGGAATAACAAAAGTCATTGCAGAAATAGCGATGACGATTAAGAATACCCACCATTGTTCTTTTAAAATATTGCGCAAACCAGCACGAACGTAGGCTTTTTTATTTAAAGCGTATTTTTTTGTCTTTATAATCATGATTAAAATCCCTGCTAACTTACACAGTGTCGAAAAAGGAACACAAACATAATGATCAAAACTAAGGCTTCAATCATTCGGACTAAAAAATTGCGTTTATCAGTGTTCAATTAATTTTTTGCCTTGAGACTAATATCCAAACTTTTGGCGGAATGGGTCAGTGCCCCAACGGAAATGTAGTCAACACCAGTCTCTGCCACCGCTTGAATGGTGTTTTCGCTAATGCCACCAGAGGCCTCGGTTTCTAAACTGCCTTGGATCAAGGCCATTGCTTCTTTCATTAATTTGGGGCTCATATTGTCCAGCATTATTCTATGGACACCTGCTAGACTCAGTACTTCTTTCACTTCTTCTATGTTTCTTGTCTCTACTTCAATTTTGAGGTCCCTGCCAGTTGCCTTTAAATATTGTTGAGTAGCCGTTACGGATTGAGTAATACCACCAGCAAAGTCATTATGATTGTCTTTAAGCATAATCATATCATAAAGGCCAAATCTATGATTTACGCCTCCGCCAATATGAACGGCCCATTTTTCCATCAGCCTGAAGTTAGGCGTTGTTTTTCGAGTATCTAAGAGCCTTGCTTGCGTATGAGAGATGAGCTGATTGAGCTTATCAGTGTAAGTGGCAATTCCGCTCATGCGCTGCATACAATTAAGCATAAGTCGCTCTGCAGATAGAATGGCCCTAGAGTTTCCGCTAATCTTCATGATGATGTCGCCTTTTAAAACAGGCTCTCCATCTTTCGCTAATGCTTCGATTATAATAGAGGGGTCTAGTGTGCGAAATATGATCTCAGCGAGCTCTACTCCAGCAATAACACCACTATCTTTCATCAAAAGGTAGGCTGAATTATGAGCCTCTGCAGGAATGGATGCAAGAGAAGAGTGATCTCCATCACCAATATCTTCGGCCAAGGCCAGAGCGATAAATTGGTTTAAGGATGTTTCGTTGATATAGTTTGGCCTCATAGACCAAAAATAAGAAATTGATTGGGTGAATTAACGCTCTTCGGTAAATTCTAAGCGATAGATTTTATACTGCTCCTTTTCTTTTTTGGCCCGAACCACCACTCGATAGGTTTGATTGCCTGAAGTGTAGGAGCCAATGGCATAAATAATACCACCTGCAGAATTACCCTCGTGGATAAACTCAGTTTCACTAGCGGGATGTTGCTGAAAGAATTGTTTTAAAACGATTTCAGCCTGATTTGCGCTGTAATCCTTTTTTTCATTGTCTAATTTGATCTCTACTCGGTCACTTAAATATTTCGAGAGCTCTCTAGAACTCGATGACTTTAAAGCTTCCTGAACGTTATTTATGATTATCTCCTCATTGGTTTGTGCATAGACCGATAAGCCTGTCGCGAGGAACAATAGAATGATGATAGACTTTATAAAGTTTTGATACCTCATTTTGAATGACTTAGCTCCAAATCTTAACGAAAACAATGCCATTTATTGTTCTCTTATGATCAGTTTTAATCCAAATTAAGACAATCATTAAACACTTACAAACCAAGTAAGAATATAATATCTTTGCCCCATGGACAAAAAAGTACTTTTAATGATCCTCGATGGCTGGGGAATTGGGACCAACGCTGAGGTTTCTGCAATCGATCATGCCAAAACGCCCTTCGTAGATTCACTCTATAAAAAGTATGCTCATAGCAAACTGGAGGCTTCTGGCTTAGCTGTTGGTTTGCCGCTCGGACAAATGGGCAATTCAGAAGTTGGCCATATGAATATAGGGGCGGGGCGAGTTGTCTATCAAGATTTAGTCAAAGTAAATAAAGCAGTAGAGGAAGGAACGCTTGCCGATAATTCGACTTTGATCGAAGCATTCGCTTATGCGAGGACTCAAGCTAAAAAGGTCCATTTTATTGGCTTGCTTTCTGATGGTGGGGTCCATTCTCATATCAATCATCTCAAAGGGCTTTTGAGCATTGCCCATCAGCATGAGTTAAAGAACGTATTTGTTCATGCATTTACCGATGGTAGAGATACTGACCCTAAAGGGGGAAGTACTTATCTAGTGGACCTTGAAGGGCACATGGCCAACACAACGGGAATGATTGCTTCTGTGGTCGGTAGATATTTTGCCATGGACAGGGATAACCGTTGGGAAAGGGTAAAGCTTGCCTATGATGCAATGGTCAACGGAATAGGAAAAGCGACAGAAAATATTCAAAAAAGTATCAAGGAATCGTACCAAGCTGGGGTTACTGACGAGTTTATTGCACCTATCATTCATGCGGTAAATGGAAAGGCTGTTGGAAATATAGAAGAGGGAGATGTTGTACTATGTTTTAATTTTAGAACAGATAGAGGGCGCGAAATTACACAGGCATTGACTCAAAAGGATTTTCCTGAACAAAATATGAAGGCCCTGAGCCTGTACTATGTTACAATGACGAACTATAATGACTCCTTTGAGAACGTGCATGTGATGTTCGACAAGGATAATTTAAAAAATACTTTAGGCGAAGTTTTAGAAAAAGCGGGTAAAAAGCAGGTGAGAATCGCAGAGACTGAGAAGTATCCACACGTTACGTTCTTCTTTAGTGGGGGAAGAGAGACGGCTTTTGAGGGGGAAAGTAGAATTCTTTGCCCTTCTCCGAAAGTAGCAACTTATGACCTGCAGCCTGAAATGAGTGCCAATGACATTAAGGAAGCAATCGTTAAAGAATTGGATAAGCAAGAAGTGGACTTTGTCTGTTTGAATTTTGCCAATCCAGACATGGTTGGCCATACAGGGGTGTTTAGCGCTGCAGTAAAAGCCTGCGAAACGGTAGATGCTTGTGCAGAAACAGTCATGGCCGCGGCACTTAAGAATGGATACACCACGATCGTAATTGCAGACCACGGAAATTCAGATATCATGGTGAATTCTGATGGGAGTCCGAATACTGCTCATACAACAAACTTAGTACCTTGTATACTTGTGGATAGTGAACTAAGGCCAAAGATGAAGGACGGAAAACTGGGTGATTTAGCGCCTACGATTCTTCACTTAATGGGAGTAGAAAAACCAGTTGAAATGACAGGAGACATTCTTATATGAAATGGAAACATCTATTACTCGTTTCTTTTTTTTTATGCTACGCTTGTGAATCAGATCAAAAGTCTGAGCCTATTCGTACTGGGATCTATTTCGATTTAGTGGCGCTTTTGGACCAACAAGTGACGCTTTTAGAGAAACAAAAACCAAAGCTGACGAAACAACTTATGGTCAATGGAGAAAGTGAAACCATTATTATGGATTTGGATTCTGCCAGTCAATGGAAAGAACAGCTAGCTCTTTTTTATCAAGCAGATATCAACAAGCTGGGTTTAGAAGAGGCCTATTTGACCGAAGAGTTACAGACTGGTGAGAACCGAAAGAAAATAATAGACCAAGCGATAACAGCGAAAGCTTTGGTAAGGTTGATAGAGTATAATTACTCAAATAATGAACTTGAAAACATCCGTATTCTCATCAAGGATGAGAATGCGGTATATGAGTTTGATAAAGAACTGAATTTGAACTTTGGCAAGCTGGATAATGTGACGATAGTCTCAAGCTTTTCAATCTCGGGTAATCAAGACATGCTCCTAAAGGGTGCCTTGAATTACAGCGTAAAAGCTAAGATTGAGCCTACGCTATAATTTAAATAAAGCCTGAAGTAAGCTTAAATTCTCCGTGCCCTCTTTGACTATAAATAGCGGTATATCTCCGCTCTCCATCACTAGTTTTTCCGCAACACTACCGATTAAAAAAGAGGCGGCACCCGTTCGCCCTTTAGAACCAAGCACTATCATGTCGACATCATTTTCTGAACCAGTTCTATAAATTTTGTCGGCTGGGTGTGGGTCATCATCAAGTGCAAAAGTATGATCGTGTCCAATACCAGATAAGTCTACTTGTTTGAAGAACTTCTCACAATCACGCTTTGTGTTCTCTAACATTATTTCGGCAAACTCTTCGTAACTCTTGCCTGATTTAGAAAAACCATTAGGTACTTTGTAAACATTATTGCTGAGTAGAATGGCACCAGTCTTTCTTTGAATGTCCATTCCAATCTCAAATGCCATTAAAGAATGGTTAGAGAAATCTACCGCAACCATTAATTTGTTAATCTTTACTTTCGGATTTTCAGGTACGAAAATCACCGATGAAGGTGCGCTTTTGGCAATTTTTTTAGAATTAAGTCCAGTCCCTGTGATCTCCTTTTTTCGGCCAAGTATCATCAGGTCTATGGACTTTATTTTCGCCATTTTTAGAACCTCATCTGTCTTGTTTCCTGCCGCTACTGATATTCGAACATCACAGCCCTTTGGTGTACTAAAACCTTCTTTCAGAGTATTCTTAATCTCATGTTCGATTGCTTCATCCAATGGGGCCATCAAGTCTGGGTATTTTTCTTGAATTTCCTTGGGGATTTCAAAGGATTCGGCCACGTGAAGAAAATAAACGGAGTTAATTTCAAAAACCTTAGCAATCATGGAGGCATATTTTATTAAGTGCTGGTCCATTTTGGTGAGGTCTAAGCAGACCATCAATCTTTGAAACTTGCTTAAATCGTGCATGATTGAACAAATTAGTTGAACACGTAATTTATTGAAATAATTATCCCAAGTCTATGCTTCTTAAGTTTTTTTAATTTCAAATTACTTGGTGTTGGTCATTCGGAACAACATTTATAACTTCGCGCTCTCTAAAATATCAAAGCTTTGGCAGACAATAAATTTTTCGAAAAAATGAAAGAGCGTTGGCACTTGGATTCGCTCACCCAAGTCGTGATGGTTTTTATAGTTTTTGGCCTTACGGGCACGTCCGTGGTCTTTTTAAAGCCAGCCATTTTTAATTTTTTTGGCATGGAGAAGATTGTTGGTGTTAAGGGGTTTTTACTCTACTGCCTTCTTATTTTTCCGCTCTATCAAATACTGCTTTTATTCTATGGAACTGTGCTAGGTCAGTTTGCTTTCTTTTGGAAATGGGAAAAAAAGATGATCCACTCTATGGGTAAGCTTTTTAAAAGAAAGAAAAACTGAATTTTCAATAGAAGTTCATCATTCTTGTTCTTGATCCTAGTTAGCTATCTTCGTACTTGTGGAGTTAAATATAAAGACACTTTTAAAAAATCATTCTCTGAGGCTTACTCAGGGCAGGGCTGATGTAGTGTCTGTTTTTTTGAAAAACAACATAGCGATATCTCATGCCGATATTGAATCCGAAGTGGATGGTAAATATGATAGGGTCACAATCTACAGAACATTAAAGTCATTTTTGGATCGAGGGATGATTCACAAAATTTTAGATGACAAGGGTGGGATAAGGTATGCTCTTTGTGCAGACGAATGCTCGGGTGGTGCACACCAACACAACCACATTCACTTTAAGTGCAATAATTGTGAACAGACGACTTGTCTAGAGCATGTAGAGATACCGTCAGTAAAGTTACCAAGAGGCTTTACAGCAGCAGAAAGCAATTTTCTCATCACAGGGATTTGCGATAAGTGCAAGCAACTAGCTTAGTAAACTTCTTCTGGACTTTTTTGATATGTTTTAGGGCTACCTGACCAGCCAACACCTGGAGGCAAATCAATCTTCGGTGAACGTTCTTCAACGCGCTGTCCTCCTTCGTCATCATCATCTAGGCGTGCCTTTCTCCTTTTCATTAGCATGAATGATAGGTAGGTTAAGATGACATAGGTCACACCACTTAAAATTAAATCAAGGTAAATGCTATTCATACCGTTCTGCTTTTGGAATAAGGTAGAAATGTTTTGCTAATGGAACAACGGTCTGAGTATTCGAAAAGTTTAGAATTAGAGCAAGACGAAGAATATTAACCAGATTAAGAAAAAGATGGGTAGAAGAATTGGGATGGAATACCTGAGAATATAGCCAAAGAAAGAAGGCATATGAATTCCAGTTTGTTCGGCTATGGATTTAACCATAAAGTTTGGCCCATTGCCAATGTAAGTCATTGCACCAAAGAATACTGCACCAATAGAAATAGCGGTCAGGTTAATAATAGAATCGGTATAAACCCCTCCTGCTGCATAGTTTTGTACATCGGCTACCACATTAATACTTCCACCTTGAGAGGCTAGCGCAGCGGCAAGAAAGTTTAAGTAGGTAGGGGCATTATCTAAAAATCCTGAGAGAATACCAGTACCCCAGTAAAGAGTGTTCGGTCCAATTAAGGCTACGCCTGTCTCGGATTGTGCAAATTCGCTCACCAAAGCAAGTGCAGGCATCATGGTGCCAAAAATGCCCACAAAGATAAACGCAACTTCGCGTATAGGCTCAAAATTAAATTCATTCCCTTTAATGGCTCTTTTATCTGCGAATTTATAAGACAGGAATCCTACCGAGAACATAATTAGCTCTCGAAGAAAAGAGAACTTTTGACCATGATAATGAATGGCAGGAACCCCCTCAATAACATTAGGATCTAGAAAAACTGAACCTATAATAATCGCTAACCAAAAGAAATTTCTTGCACCTAAGATAGTAGTCTTGTTAGTAAAGGTAGGTGCTTCATCGGTGTCTTCATCTGTATTTCGTTTGTCGAAGATGTAAAAGAGCACTGCAAGGATCCCCAAAGCTGTTGCCCACGGCACAAAATTATGTGTAAGTGTCCAGGTAAATGGTACCCCTTTAAGGAAACCTAAAAATAGTGGCGGATCTCCAATAGGGGTTAAAGAACCACCAATATTACTTACCATAAAGATAAAGAATATGATTTGATAGGGTTGAATTCTGCCTTTGTTAAGACGAATAAATGGCCTAATCAAAAGCATAGAGGCTCCTGTGGTACCAATTAGGTTTGAAATTATTGCCCCAATAATCAATATGCCAACGTTGGTAAGTGGTGTCGCTTTTTTATCAACATTGATCATAATTCCACCCGATGCAATGTATAAGGACGATAGGAGTGCTATGAATTGAACATACTCTGCCAAAGCATGAACCGGATGATTGACATCACCAATGCCGAATAAATAGTAGAGTACAACTAAGGCGGCCAACGATACCGCGACTATTGGGTAGTTTTTATGCCAAAAGTTCTCGTAGAATAGAGGTCCAGTGGCAATCATGACTAATAAAAGAGCAAAGGGAATTATAGACCAACCTGGAGGGGAGATGTGTTCTTCCGAATCTAACCCCTCAGCATCATGCTCGTCTTGAGCTGCCGCATGGTCATTTTCTTGTTCTATCCTCAGAGACTCCGTATTCGAATGGAGTGCATGATTATTCGAGTATGCCCCAAAAGAAATAGAAAATAAGCATAATACAATTAGGATAGTTTTCTTCATTAAGGTTGGTGCGTCCTGCTAAAATAGAATTCTCTTATGATAATACGAATAAGTAATCAGAATTTGGGGTCAAAACATGAATTAGTCCGAATTCAGATAAGTTTTTTAAGGGCAATTTCAAATGCTGTGTTCGCTAAGCCAGTTTTTTTCGAGTTCGCTTCCCTTACATCTTCCATTGCTTTTCTGATTGTTTGTGATGTGTCTTGAAAGATAGCTTGATCTGTTATTTCTACCAACCCACTCATAAAATAGGCAAAGGCACGCGCCATACCACAATTAGCAATAAAATCAGGGATCAACGAAACTCGCTCATCAACAAACTGTGCTATTGGGCCAAAGAAAATCTCTTTATCAGCAAATGGCACATTAGCACCAGAGGCAATCACTTCGAGGTTCGTGGCAACCATTTTATCAACATTACTTTGATTCAAGAGTCTTGAAGCCGCAGCAGGGATAAAGATTTCTGCATCGAGATCCCAAATTTTATCATTTACTTCTTGAAAAGGAAGCATATTTGGTGCTACTAACTGATTACCGTTACGGTTTAAGAACATACTTGTTATTTCTTCGAAGCTAAATCCTTCCGCTTTGATGACGCCACCGTTCCTATCGATTATACCTACAATCTTTACTCCTGCTTTCGATAGGTAGTAGGCAGCCGAAGCACCTACATTTCCCCAGCCCTGAATAACGGCATGCTTTGTATTGAGGGATCCACCCCATATATCGTAATAATGAATCACAGACTCGGCAACGCCATAGCCCGTGATTAAATCAGCTACTGTATACTTCCTTGCTAAGGAAGGTGTGAAATTATGATCTTCGACTACTTTAGAGACACCAGTTCTTAATTGACCAAGAAGTTTGATTTTCAATGGCTCATTGGCTTGATAGTGGCCATTCACTACACCTTCTTGAGGGTGCCAAAGACCATAACCTTCTGTTATTGGAATAACATCGGCTATTTCATCAATATTGAGATCACCTCCAGTGCCATAATAATTTTTAAGAAGTGGGTAGACTGCTTTGTACCATCTCTTGAGCACTTCTTTTTTTCTAGGGTCATTAGGATCGAAATTGATACCAGATTTTGCTCCACCGATTGGCGGACCACTGACTGTAAATTTAATTTCCATCGTTTTTGCTAAAGACTCTACCTCGTTTCTATCAAGGCCAATTCTCATTCGCGTACCACCACCAGCACTTCCTCCTCTTAATGAATTGATCACAACCCAGCCACAGGCTTCTGACTCTGAATCATTCCATTCAAATATAATTTCGGGCTTTTTGTTTTCGAATTTCTCTAAGAGGTCTCTCATCAATAAAGGTTTGTTTGTGAGTCAAAACTAATCAAATAAGATTCAGGAAATGAAATATTAAATTCCATTTGGGGGCTTGGTATTTATAAACTAAATTTATAGTTAATTAAATAAGTTTGAATTAACCTTCTTGCAAATCAAGTTGAATAGGCTTGAAGGGGTTAGGTTTTAATAGCGCTACTCATGATTGGTATAATTGGTTTGTTGGGCCTCGTATTTTGTTCCCGATAAATTAATGTAAACGATGACACTTTGATTGATTGAAAATATGTCCTTGCCGATTGACCCATTATTCTCTTAATTTTAGTTAAAATGACTGACTTTAAGTCATTTATTAAACCTACTGAGACTTAATTGTTTGAAACTAAAAGAAAAGCTGACATATTTGTGACCCTCAAAATAGTGCCTTTTGGGTAGAACATGTTTTGGTAAACAATGCTTAAAAATTTGGTAAAATATTCAGCTCTTCTCTGGGCCTTTTTATTCTGTAACGTGCTTAATGCACAGTTCACTCATAGTAGTTACACCGCTTTTGGTTTAGGTGATATTAATTGGGGTGGCTACGCTCACAACGCTGGAATGGGTGGCTTAGGCATTAGTAACAACAATGCACTGTTTTTGAATAATATTAATCCCGCTTTAATTGCATCGAACAAAGAAGCTATTTTTCAAATTGATGCGTCATTCGATAATCGCATATTCAGTAATGGCCAAACTCAGTATAGTTCGTTTACAGGGGGATTTAAAGATTTTGGCTTCTCCATGCCTATTAAATTGGGGAAATGGAACTTAGCACTAGGCTTAAGCCCATACAGTTCTGTTAATTACGGATTAATTCAAGAAGAAGGAACAATTGCTATTTCTGACCTCAGCGGTGGCGGAGGGATTGATCAAGCGTATATTACAAACGCTATAAAAATAGGGGACAATCTTCTTGTAGGATTTAGGGCCTCATTGCTTTTTGGCTCTATTTCAAGAGAAATCGAGTACGTAGTTTTCGATTCATCAGTAGCTGGAGTGGCTTCTGGGTCAACCGTTTTTAATGAGAGGAGAAGTTTTTCAGATTTATCTGCTAATTTAGGACTTGTTTACAAACTGAAGATCAATGAATCCAGTAGGATAAATATTGGTGCTTTCTACAATTTAGGCTCTGATGCTCGAAGTAGGAACTTAACAAAATTTGAAAGTCGAAACGGAAGCGGTAATATTCTTTCAAGCGATACACTTATTAATAATGTTGATTCACAAATAAGAATACCACAAAGAATAGGCTTTGGCCTGACGTACGAGAAAATACGCAGGGTGACTATTGGTATCGATTTTCAAAGTCAAGCATGGGGAGATTACATTAATGAGGCTGGAGAAAGTCAAGTTAATTTAGGCGATGCCTTTAGGTTAGCCGCTGGGGGAGAGTTTACTCCGAGCGTTCAAAACACCAAGCTAGCCTCAAGATTCACTTATCGCTTAGGCGTACACTTTGAGAAAACACCTTATGTGGTGAATTCCGAGATGATTAATGACTTTGGTATAAATTTTGGAGTGTCTGTCCCATTGAATGCCTTTTGGGGGGTTTCAAATCTTACATTAGGAGGAACAATTGGAACAAGAGGGGACGTCACGGATGGACGAATTAGAGAGAATTATTTTAAACTTAACTTAGGGTTTAGCTTCCAAGATATAACTTGGTTTGCTAGACAGAAATACAATTAAACGACTAAACTATGAAACTTAAGTTTTTACTGACGCTTGTCGTCCTTTTTGTTGGATACTCCGCTACAGCTCAATTTACATGGCCAGAAGATCCAGAAAAGAGGAAAGATGCCCAGACAAAATGGACGCTCTTTAGTGATTCCGAAAAGTCTGGTAATTTCGATGCAGCAAAACCACACTTTGAATATTTGTTAGCCAACTATCCAAAAGTAGGAGAGGCACTCTATATTAAGGGGATTCAGATTTGGGAGGAAACTTTTGACAATGCCAAGACAGAAGAAGACCAAATGAAGGCTTCGCAAAAGGTGATGGACTTGTACGATCAGCGTTTCGATGCTTTTCCAGATTCAAAAAATGTTAACATTGGAAGAAAAACGATCTCTGCATTTAAATTCTACTTCAAGGACAGTGACAAAACTCAATTCTTACTTGATCTTTTCAAACAGTCCTATGAATTACAAGGTAATGATGCGTACTACTCCATAAGTAGGTACTACATGACAATGGCCGCGATCGCTTATGCAAGAAACGTTGGTATCACAGAAGATGAAATCTTGAATATTTACAATACCGTTACTGCCCATTTAGATTTTCAAATTCAAAAAGCTGCTACGGCTAAAAAGAGCACAAAAAATATGCTCGCAGTGAAAGATTTTGTGGACAAGAAACTGGCAGATCTGAATTTGATTGATTGCGAGTTTATCATCAATAAATTGGTACCAGAATTCGAAACTGATCCTGATAACTTTGAACTGGCCAACAAAATATTCACGCATGCTTTCAATGGTGGATGTACTGATACAGATTGGTTCATGGCTGCCTCTATCAAAGTTTTCGAAGCAGACCCTAATTATGGTGTAGCGTATCTTTTGGCTTCGAGATTCAGTCAATCTAAGGATTACGCTAAATCTAAAGAGTACTACAGAAAGTCAGTTAATTTGACGCAAGACAATACTGATAAGGGTAAAGCGCTGAAACAAATTACAACCATAGAAAGGTTGGAAGGCAACAAAACAGAAGCAAGGAACGTAGCTATTGAAGCTGCGAGTATTGATCCTACTTTAAAAGAAGAAATGTACACTATTATTGGGGATATGATTTATTCAAGCACAGAGTGTGACCTTAAAGAAAGTCAAGTAGAGGACAGAGCAAAGTATATTGTGGCCTATGATTATTACATGCAAGGAGGAAATCAGGGTAAAGCAAACCAAGCAAGGTCTCAATTTCCTAGTCAGGGTGAAATTTTTACCGAAGGAAAAGAATTAGGAGATAAGATCACAGTAGGATGTTGGATTCAAAAGACTGTTACGTTACAAAAAAGACCTGAGCAGCAGTAGTCAATAAATAAAATAAGGAACGGTCTTCTCTATTCAGGGAAGACCGTTTTTCATACTATGAACTTCAAGAAATTTAGCATTATCAGCGGTATATTTTTATTAATGGCTTGTGGTGGGGAGACCGAAAAACTTTCGCAGATGGAAGAATACGATGGCCCCAGCTTAGAGTCCTCTGATGTGGTCATAGAGATGTCTGAAGGCGCCTTACTGAAGTTAGTAGTAACAGGCAATAAGCAGTTAACGTATAAAAATGGTGACCTGTCGTTTCCAGAGACAATTACAGTTCATTTTTTTAATCCAGAGGGAGATACTACATCAGTATTAACTGCTCAAAAGGGCGAGTACAGTGCTGAAACTAAACTATACAAAGCCACAGGGGATGTGGTAGTAAGCAACCTTGAAAAAAAACAGACTTTAAGTACCGAAGAGTTGTTTTGGGAACCTGAAAAGGATCGAATTTTCACCGAACGATTTTTTATCATCGTAACAGATGAAAGATTAATTAAAGGAGAAGGACTCGAGGCCCCTCAAGATTTTTCATCTTATCAAATCAAAAACCCTCGGGATAGTGAGTTTATCATAAAAGATTCCAATGAAAACAATTAGCGATACTATCATTTTTACCTTGTCAGTAGTTGCCTTTATCATTGGTGTCCATCAAACAATGACTTTTGATATCGGTAGATCATATTTTATTTTTATGATATCAATTGCGCTCTTATTTTTGTACCGATATCGAAAGGCAAAGTATGCTGAAAACGAGGAGCAGAGCAAAAAGAAAGCGAAGCCTACAAAGAGAAAAAATAAATAATACATGGATTACTACCAGGGATCAATTATTCTAATTACCCTTATTTTCTCTGCTTTTTTCTCAGGAACAGAAATCGCATTTGTTACTTCTAGTAAGTTACAAATCGAGCTTCAAAAGAAACAGGGGTTATTGAGTGGTAAAATTCTTGCCTTTTTCACCCAAAAGCCTTCTCGCCTAATCAATACTGCTTTAGTGGGGAATACCATAGCCCTAGTGATTTACGGCTATTTTATGGCTTTAATTCTGGAGCCAATGATCACAAGGGTTGTACCAGAATATTTGGCTAACCCCGGAACGGTGCTGGTAATCCAGACCTTATTGTCTACTCTCTTGGTTTTGTTCACGGCAGAGTTCACTCCCAAAAGTATTTTTCTAATTAACCCGAATCGATTACTGACCGTGTTGGCATACCCGACCATGATTATTTTCATCATCATGTTTCCGTTGGTCTGGGTAATTGAGCAGATGTCAAGATTTATTATAGTCTACATACTGCGACAGAAATATTCTCAAGACCGACCAGTATTCGGGTTAACCGACCTTAGGTTATACATTCAGACCAATACCCATAAAGATATCAAAGAAACCAAAGTCGAGCTTGACACTAAGATCTTCAACAATGCACTTGAATTCAAAACCGTTAAGGTCAGAGAGTGTATGATTCCAAGAACAGAAATATCTGCCGTGGAATTAGATGATTCTATAGAGGACCTGAAAAGGGAGTTTATGGAAAGTGGTCATTCCAAAGTGTTGGTCTATCGAGAAAGTATTGATGAGGTAATTGGATATTGCCACGCGTTGGCCTTGTTTAAAAAGCCACAAGATATTGAAAGCATACTGAGCACGATTCTTATTGTACCAGAAACAATGCTGGTCAATGAGTTGATGATTCAGTTCATTCAAGAAAGAAAGAGTTTGGCCCTGGTAGTAGACGAGTTTGGTGGAACTTCTGGCTTGGTAAGTCTTGAAGATGTGATCGAAGAGATTTTTGGGGAGATTCAAGATGAACATGACGATGAAGACTGGATCGAAGAAAAGCTAGAGGAGAACAAGTACATGTTCAGTGCTCGCCACGAAATCGATTACCTGAACGAGCAATATCATTTTAATATACCAGAGGGTGACTATGATACTTTAGGCGGCTTTATCCTCTCCGTAACAGAAAATATTCCCCATGTAAACGAGACAGTTTTGATCTCTCCATTCAAGATTAAAATTGTTGCAATGGAAGATGCCAGAATCGATCGGGTGGTCTTTACCTACACTGAGGAGCAACAAGACTGACCATCAGGCTTTTTGTATGCCTTTTTTTTTGATTATAGATCAAAAATCAACTATGTTTGCGGCTATTTCAATAAATAAGTACAGATGGCAATAATTAACACGCTCCGCGAAAAGATGGGGCGATTCTTAGTAGTAGTAGTCGGTTTATCAATATTGGCTTTCGTTCTAACAGACTTGTTAGGAAACCAATCTTCCATTCTAGGGAATGATAATCTCGAGGTGGGAGAAATTTCTGGTGAATCAGTGACCCAAGAAGAGTTTGCCAATCTTGTAGAAAGCATCAAGCAAAACTACATGGCTCAATATGGTGTCAATCCTAATGAGTTTTTAATGCAAACAATTCGCAATCAAGCATGGGACCAACTCATCGCTCAGATTGCCTATACAAAACATTTTGACGATGCGGGAATCGTAGTTTCAACTGACGAACGCGTTGATATGGTTCAAGGAAAAAATATTGCACCAGCTATTTTCCAACAGTTTGCAGATCCGCAAACGGGCGAATTAGACAGGGACTTTTTGTATCAAATTTTGATCAACAGTGATCTTGACGAACAGTCTAGAATCAGATGGCAGATGTTTGAGAACGGATTAGCGGAGAATAGGAGAATGACTAAGTTCCAAAGCCTATTTCAGAAAACTAACTATGTAACCTTGGCAGAGGCTCAGCAAGAGTACGCTTCTCAGGCGTCAAGCATGACGGTAGACTATTTATATGTTCCTTTCATCGCTGTTGGCGATGATGAGATTGGAGAAGCTACTGAGGCCGACATGAAGGCTTATTTAAATAGCCATAAAGAAGAGTTTACCGTGGAGGAGAGTAGATCTTTAGACTATGTTACTTTTCCAGTAATTCCTTCAGCCGCAGATAGTGCATTTTATCAGCAAGAATTAAGCAGACTTAGAACACAATTAGAAGAATCAGAAAATGACTCTACTCTAGCGGTGTACAATACAGAACAAGGTCAAGGTTTCGGAACATATGACCCGACAGCATTGCCAAATGATGTGGCGGAGAATTTAGGAACCTTGAAAAAGGGAGACGTTCTAGGCCCAAAGCTTAGTAACGGAATATATACTTTATACAAATTGTCTGACATCGTGCAAGGGGATGTAGAATTTGTAAGAGCGAGTCATATTTTACTGAAAACAGAGGGCTTGTCTGCAGCCGAAAAAGCTAAAGTGAAAACTAAGGCCAATGGCTTGTTACGTGAAGCAATCAATGGTGCTGATTTTGCTGAATTAGCACAACAGAATTCCGAAGATTCTTCTGGTCCACTTGGTGGCGATTTAGGATGGTATGGTAAAGGTGATGCTGGTTCTGGTCAGTGGGATCCCGCTTTTGAATCAGCTGCGTATTCGTTAAGCCGTCCAGGGCTCGTGAATAGACTTGTTGAAAGTCAATTTGGATACCATATTATTAAGGTGGTTGAGGCGCCATCTAAGAACAGGTATAAAGTAGCTGTTATTTTGAAAGAAATGACTCCTTCTGACGAAACGATAGACGAGGCATATAGATTAGCAGGAGACTTTATGGTCAATGCTGATTCTTATGATGACTTTATCAACTTCGCTGCTGAAAAGGAGTATTCAGTTTATAACGGTAATAACATTCCAGCGACTAGCAATACGGTAGGTAGACTGTCAGACGCTCGTCAATTAGTCACTTGGATGTATGGTGAACTTAGTGTTGGCGAGGTTCAAGAGTTTGATTTAGCAGATGAGTACGTTGTCGCAGTTTACCGAGGTAAAATAGAAGCTGGTTTGGCAAATCTTACTGATGTGCGCAGTGAAATTAAGTTAAAGGTGGAAAACGAGAAGAAGGCTAAGTTCATTCAAGACAAATTAGCTTCAACGACAGGTGATTTACCAAGTGTTGCGACTAGTTTTGGTGCGACTGCTCAAGTTTACGCTGATACTCAAATTCAGTTGGCTTCTAACTCTCTACCGAATATTGGTACCGCACCATCAGCTGTTGGTAGTGCTTTTGCTCTTAAAAATGAAGGAGAAAGAACAAAGGCGATTGTTACAGAAACAGGCGTTGTTGTGATTGAGCTGAAATCTAAATCAGATCCTGCTGTGATTACTGACTTTACAAGCTATGTGAATCAAGTATCGCAAAGAATGACAGCAAACACTCAATTGAAGATGAATCAATCGGTGAGAGAAAAAGCTGAAATTGTAGATAAACGCTTTAAGTTCTACTAAGATATTGAATCGGCCTTCGGGCCGATTTTTTTTTGTTCATTCCCCACTTATATTTGCCATATGCAAAGTTTTACTTCATCTGCATTTCGCGAAAAGTTAGAGGCAACACATGCTTTTCCTGCCCTCTATATGTTTAAGTTCATTGTATTAGAATCGTTACAAGACGAAGTGAAGAGGCTCTTCCCGGGCCATTCGGTAATATTGAAACCCTCTAGCAAAGGAAAATATGTGAGCATTACAGCACAAACAATGATGCCTAATAGTGACTCTATCATTGAGGTGTATGAAGAGGCCGCCAAGATTAAAGGTATAATCGCGCTCTAATGAAGCAGGTCTTAGCCATAATCTCCATTTTTATGCTTTTCGCTTGTTCTGATAAGCCCAGTCAAGAAAAGACTTCACCGGTATTGGAAGTAGAAAAGGGAATCATAGCACCCGCGATACCAAGCCAAGAGCAAGTTGCAGCACCGGCAGAAGACGAGGAACGGACGGAGTGGCAAAACCCCGATTTAGTATTAAACGTCCTTGGAGATCTTACCAACAAAGTAGTGGCTGACGTTGGCGCAGGGTCTGGCTATTTTGCTTTCAAAATTGCAAGAACAGCAAAGAAAGTAATCGCTTTAGATATTGACCCTAACTCATTAGAGTATATTAAGGATCAAAAATCCATTGTTGGCAGTTGGGCCAATAATATTGAAACCCGATTGACTCCTCCAGATGTACCCAATTTATTGGACAGTGAGGCGGATGTAGTTCTTATTGTCAATACTTATGGATACATTCCCAACAAGGATAAATATTTAGTGAGGGTACTGCAAGGGCTAAAGCAAGGGGGCAGGTTGGTCATCATAGATTTCAAATCAGGAGATATTCCAGTTGGTCCTTCAGAGGAGAATAAAGTATTGGCCAAAGATTTAAAACTATCTCTGATCAATTCTGGTTTTAAGAAAATAAGAGAAGACCGGAAAAGCCTTCAGTACCAGTATATCATTACAGGAGAAAAGTAAAGCTTATGTGGAAAGAAGAGAATAATAAACTAGTGCAAGAGTTCAAATTTAAAGACTTTGTAGAAGCCTTTGGGTTTATGACTAAAGTAGCAATTGAAGCCGAGAAAATGAGCCATCATCCCAATTGGTCTAATGTTTATAATACGGTAACAATAGAGTTGACCACTCATGATGAGGGCAACACAATAACTGAAAAGGACCGTAAACTGGCGGCTAAAATTGATCAATTGATATAATGGAGGCAATTTCACTTTATCTTGTTCCTACTCCCATCGGTAATCTGGAGGACATCACTCTGCGGGCCATAAGGATATTGAATGAAGTAAACGTGATTTTAGCGGAAGACACCCGTACTTCTGGTAAACTTCTGAAGCACCATAATATTTCTAAACCATTACAGAGTTATCATATTTTCAACGAGCATAAAACAGTTGAACAGCTGATTAACAGAATGATGTCGGGAGAGACCTTCGCATTAATTTCAGATGCAGGCACACCTTCCATCTCTGATCCTGGTTTTTTATTGGTGCGCGAAGTGCTCAAGGCGGGCATCGAAGTAAACTGCCTGCCGGGAGCTACGGCCTTTGTACCCGCTTTGGTCAACTCAGGATTACCTTCTGACCGTTTTGTTTTTGAAGGCTTCTTGCCGCATAAAAAAGGGCGTCATACGCGCCTTCTGAAGCTTGTTGAGGAGGAGCGAACCATAATCCTTTATGAATCACCTCATCGATTAATCAAATGCCTAGAACAGCTAAAGGAGTATTTGGGGGATAGAAATGCATCTGTTTCGAGAGAGATTTCAAAAATGTTTGAAGAAACAGCAAGGGGAACACTTTCTGAATTAATCTTTTATTTCACTAACAAGGGAGTAAAGGGTGAGTTTGTAGTTTTGGTGGAGGGAAAACCCTGATTATGCTAAGTTCTGATATTTCGAGTAGAGTTTATTGATTTTTTCTTTTGCACGTGAAAGCCGCATTTTTACAGCGCTTGCAGAAATCCCCAAGGTGGCTTCGATTTCTTTGATCGAGTTTTTCTCTTTGTACTTTAACAGCAGAATAAGCTTTTCCTCTGGCGTAATCTCTTCTAATAACTGAATTAAGGCAACTTCAAGGATCTCTTGGTTCACCACATCTTCGTCTACTAAATCAGCCATTTCTTCCTGAAGCTTTTCAGAAATTACTTTGTGACTCTTGTTCTTTTCCTTTCTTAAGTAATCGACACAGGTATTGTGAATAATTGAATAAAGCCATGTTTTGAATTTAGCCTCCCTTCGGAAATTTTTCAATTGCATAAAAAGCTTGATCAATATCTCTTGACATAGGTCCTCAGCCACATCTTCATCCTTTACATAACTCTTGCACTTTTTTATAATGTAATTTTCATAGCGCAGGGTGATCACTGAAAAGTAACGGTCATGCCCACCTTCCTTGAGTAAGGCGATAACTTCTTCATCACTGAGTTTCTCACTATTGATCATAATTCCTTCAACGATAAGTGACTTTTTTCTGGGCCTGCGTCAAACCTGCTGTAAAAGTAAAACAAAATAAGATGATCGTTTGTGATACGGCAATGTTTGGCATTGATATACTTGCACAACCAACAGATTCCTCTTGCGGTCATACCTGTCTTCAAGCAGTGTATAAGTATTACAACGATGACATTGATTTGGATACTTTGCTAAAGCAAGTAAAGCAAATGAGGAGTGGTGGAACTTTAGCGGTCAACTTGGGTAATAATGCCCTGAAAAGGGGGTATGACGCCACAATTTACACCTACAATTTGCACCTCTTCGATCCCTCTTGGTTCGAAGACCCAGCAACTGACCTTCAGCAGAAATTACTTTTACAGAGTAAATATAAAGTTCAACGTAAGGTTCAGTTTGCAGGCACCGCTTATTCTAAATTTTTGAAATTAGGAGGTAAAATTAAGTTTCAAGATTTGTCAGGCGACTTAATTAAGGGCTTTTTATCTGCTAAAACACCAATACTCACGGGCCTATCTGCAACTTATCTCTACCAAAGCAAGCGAGAGATCGGTGATTTTGTAACCGAGTACGATGACCTCAGGGGAGTACCAGTGGGTCACTTTGTTATTCTGAACGGATATGATGAAAAAACAGGGCTGGTATCTATTGCCGACCCCTTGCAAAATAACCCCATGAGCCAAGGACAACACTACGAAGTGGGCCTTAACCGATTAATCAATGCTATCATGTTGGGTATAGTTACCTACGATGCAAACCTTTTAATAATTGAACCAAAAACAAAACTTGAATAATGTCAAAACTCATTGTAACAGAAAACCCTAAAAAGTGGAACTTTAACATTACTGGTGTAGAAGTAATCTCAGCGAGAGAATACTTTGCCAATGAGGGGTTAAGACATTTGAATAATGTAAAGGTGATCAACCTTTGCAAATCTTATCAATATCAAAGTACGGGGTACTACGTATCGCTTTTGGCTGGGGCACGTAACCATAAAGTTTTACCCGAGATCGCCACAATTCAGGATTTCCGTTTCCCCGCAATGATCAAAGATGATGCACAGGATTTTACGGAAATGATCCAAAAAACCTTCAAAGGAAGCCCAGAAAATAAAGTGGAGTTCAAAATCTTCTTCGGCTATACCGGAGGAATCCACACCGGTAAATTGGGCCTTTTACTTTTTAACCTTTTTCAGTCCCCAATTCTGAAAGTCACTTTTGTGAAAAAGGAAAAATGGACCTTGGAGCAGCTGAAACCATTGAATATTTATGATTTAGATGAAGAAGAAAGGATCACATTAAGCCAACAGCTGAGCCTTTTTCTTACTAGAAAAATGGTGGTGCGTAAAAATAATCCTCGCAGAAAATACGACTTGGCTATTTTGGTTAATCCTGAAGATGACAACCCTCCGTCAAATGCTAAAGCACTACAAAGGTTTATTAAAGCCGCAGAAAAAACGGGTTTCAATACGGAGATTATTACCAGAAACGAATACGCTAGGTTAACCCAATTCGATGCGCTCTTTATTCGTGAGACCACGAGTGTGAACAATTACACTTTTCGTTTTGCTAAAAAAGCGGAATTTGAAGGGTTAGTGGTCATAGATGACCCCACCTCGATTCTTCGCTGCACCAACAAGGTGTATTTGAATGAATTGATGACAAGCAACAACATTCCTGTTCCAAAGTCTGCCATCATATCTCGTGATAAATCTACTCCTGAGACAGAGAAACTACAATACCCTTTCATTCTCAAAGAGCCAGATGGTGCTTTTTCAAAGGGAGTGAAGAAGGTGAATAATGACGAAGAATTAAAAGCACTTTTGAAAGGCTTCTTCAAAGGGTCTGAACTGCTGATTGCACAAGAGTTTATGCCAACACCATTTGATTGGCGAGTGGGCATCATGAATCATGAGCCACTTTATGTCTGCCGATATCATATGGCCAGAAATCACTGGCAGATAGTGAACTGGAAAGAAGGACAAAAAGAAGTTTTAGGGAATGCCGATACCATCGCGCTAGAGCAGGCTCCACTTGGCTTGCTAAAAACAGCCTTAAAAGCAACTAAGCTAATTGGGGATGGATTGTATGGGGTTGACATTAAAGAAGTGAATGGAAAATTCTATGTAATCGAAGTCAACGATAACCCCAATATTGACGCTGGCGTGGAAGACAAGCTACTTAAAAATCGACTCTATGAGCGCATCATGGAAATTATCTTCGACCGAGTTAAAAAGAATTGAAAAAATGAATAAAGTGAGCGGTTTGCACCTGTTCCAAGCATTTGGAATAGAGCTTGAGTACATGATCGTTGATATTGAAACCCTTGACGTAAAGCCTATTGCTGATCAGGTTTTTAAGTTATTGACAGGGGAGTATGTTGGCGAGATGAATTTAGGGAATGTAACTTGGTCCAATGAATTGGCCTTGCATGTCTTAGAACTAAAGTGCGCTCAACCTACGCAAGACCTTGTGCAATTGGCCCAAGATTTTCACGAAGCCATAAAGCAAATGAACGAGTGTTTAACTGGCTTTAATGCGCGTTTGATGCCAAGTGCTGCTCACCCTTGGATGGACCCTGAAACGGAATCTTTTAGATGGTCTCACGACAGTGGCGATATCTATGCCGCTTATGATAGGATTTTTAACTGCAAGGGCCACGGCTGGAGCAACTTACAGAGTACACACATCAATTTGCCTTTCTGTGGTGACGATGAGTTTGCTCAACTTCATGCTGCTATTCGCCTGATTTTACCACTTTTACCTGCGCTTTCTGCTAGTTCACCAATCATTGGAGGCCAGTCTACAGGCTATTTGGACAAGAGACTCGATTTTTATCAGAATAACCAAAAGCTTATCCCTTCGCTAACAGGCCAAGTGATTCCTGAGGCTGTATTTTCTAAGAGTACCTACCGTAAATACATTTATAGCCAGATAGAGCAAGACATTGCTCCTTATGACCATGACGGTATTCTTGATCCTGTTTGGCTGAATTCTCGTGGAGCTATTGCAAGATTTGATCGTGGCGCTATAGAAATTCGTATTATCGATATTCAAGAATCTCCTTCGGCAGATCTTGCCATCGCCAATTTAGTCATCGCATTTCTGCAAATGCTGGTAGAAGAAAAAATCATGACTACTGAAGCTCAGCAAGACTTTAAAACGGAAGACCTCTACAGTATTTTCAACAATGTAATTCGCCATGGCGAACATGCTGTACTCCTGAACAAGTCTTATTTAAAAGCTTTTGGCTTTAACCAGACGGAAGAGGTGAAGGCCTCTGATTTTTGGAAAGTAATGTATCATAAGCTGAAAGATTTATACCCAGAACGACTTGGCCCATGGGAAAGTCAGATACAGATGATTTTGGAACAAGGCTCATTGGCCAGCCGAGTTTTAGCCAGTGTCAATAAAAATTACGACCACAGCAATTTAAAAATGGTCTACCGCGAGTTAACCGATTGTTTAGAAAACAACGAAATGTTTGATCCATGTCTAGAAGGCGTCTTTTAATTACTTGCGAACATGCAGGGCATGAGATTCCTGAAAATTATAAATACATTTTTAAAAATGCAGAGGATGAAATCAAGTCGCATCGCGGCTGGGACCCTGGTGCGGCTATAGTGGCTTCGGCTACGGGTACCAACTTAGGCGTACCCGTCTATTTGCATACCACCACAAGACTTTTAGTAGAGGCCAACAGATCATTGAAAAGTCCTCATCTTTTTAGCCAATATGGCAAGACGCTCGATCCCTCTGTAAAGGCATTTATTATCGATAAATATTATCACCCGTATAGAAAAGCGGTGGTTGCTGCTATCAACAAGGCCATTGAGCATCATTTCGAAGTGGCTCATTTTTCTATCCATTCCTTTACCCCTATTTGGGAAGGGAAGAAGCGAACCACAGACATAGGGATACTCTATGATCCTGATCGTAAACCAGAAGCTAAGATCGCCCTACAACTACAAGCCAAACTCCAATCTTTGGCGCCATTGCTAACTATTGATTTGAATGAACCTTATAAGGGTACTGATGATGGTTTTACAACTTATCTCAGGAAACAGTATCCGATCAAAGACTATTCTGGGGTTGAAATAGAAGTGAACCAACGTTTTTATTTTAGCAAAGAGTTAGAGTCGATTAATTTCCTATTGCAGCAGGCTATGAGAGCTTTAATGTGAATTTTGAGAGCAACCAATCTTAAACATATTATTAAATAATCAACCTCTTTTTTTAGAATTGAAATTGACTTTTACCAATTCCCAAAAGCCTTCATAATCAGATAAAAACCGTGAGTTGGTGGACAACCTCTTTCACTTTATCGATGAAATGATTGTTGATAAGCCGTTAAATTGTAAGTTAACAGCGAGCTCAGAAAATGTTTATTGAAAAAGACCCGCTATCCAGGTATCGATTAGTTCTTTAATACCTTATCCAAATAAGGCTTCATTTCTATAATTGTGATACCATTGCATTTTCTGAGATGTCTTAAAAACGAACATAATTTAGTATCTGGATTCATTACGAACAGAAACTTTGTTGACTTTTATGCCTCTTCTGTTAATCACCCCCTGATAATTACGTGATCATTGTTAAACGCAGTGTTTTACGGAATTCATGTTAGCGTCTACTCTACAAGGAAATAGACACATTTTGATTTAAATAGCCGTACAAACAGCGTAATAGCGGTTAATATAATACTTAATTGAAAACTATCGTTATTAATATTATGTATAATAGAATCTAAAATATAACGCTAACTTTATTAAAAAGAGTAAAAAAATTACTTTTACTACTTTGCTGAGCTATTTTTATTCAGAACGCTACTATAGCTAATGACTTAGCAATGGTGGCCGGCAAAAAGTATCAAAAACAAGGAGATTAAGTGATCAGCAGAGCTCAATACCGAAGAGGGTGGTGGATCACTGACTTTTGGTTTGAAGAATGAAATATCGGTAACTCATTATTGTAAGAGCCGAAAAAACAGGGAGTGTGGCAAAGGCATATTTCAATGTTAAATAAGAATGAGTTTTCAAGAATGATGGAGGCATTGTGACCCTCATTATTTTTTAAAGTCTTAAAATTTTAATTGTGAAGAAAATTTATTCAATCGTCATATTCTCTTACTTTTTAATTTCTTGCTCAACAGAAACGGAATCTTCGACTGATAGGATTATTCTAGACATGAAAGAGATTCAATCCGTTGCACTATCAGAGATAGCAAATTCAATCGATTATATTTTTTTAGACAGAGTTTCTGATGTTTTTGTAGGAGAGGTTTTTAAAGTTGAGTTGTTTCAAGACGAATATTATGTTTTTGACAGAAGGTTCAGTAATGAAATTTTTGTTTTCAATGAAGAAGGGGTATTTCAGCGGAGGATAGGTACCAAAGGAGATGGGCCTGAAGAGTATGGTGAAGCCAACGATTTCTTAATACTTGAAGATCGCAGTCAGCTTGTTATTTTAGATAATCAAGAGGGTTATTTAAGTTTGATTTATTATTCAATGGATGGAAAGTTTATCAAAAAAATAAGCGCTCAATTGTTTGCCGATCTTTTTGAATTTATTGCTCCAGGGCTTTTTGTGTTTTATACTTCGAATCAATGTAACGATGAGTTTTGTGCTGCTTTTTTTACTACCGATCTTAATTTAGAAATTGTTGATAGTTCAATCCCGTTGGTTGAATTTTATGAGGAGTTTTGGATTGAGCCTTTAAGGCCAATGGGTCAGCATAATGGGTCAGTTTTGCTCACGAATTATGGTACTCGATTCATCTATAAAACAGATAACCTGGGCAGGTTGGGTATTGCATATGAAGTTGATTTTTTAGGGCGTAATTCTAACGAAATTTTAGAGAGCGCAAACTATCGCAGTGTTGATGAACTCATAAAAGACTATTCAAATAAGAATCTCGCTTTTCATATTGAAGAATTAGTTGCTTTGGATGGGGGTTTTTTCTTTTCTTTTCAATTCGGAAAAAAGTACGTCAATGCATTTATTGACCAAAAGAAAGATAAGACCTATTTGTTTGAAAGATTAGAAAATGATTTTGATTTGGTTCCTTTTAAATTTTCCGTGAAAGGCCAATCAGGAAACACAATTTTTATGACCATTAATCCAGAGGAGTTTGAATTTTTCTATGCTCTTTTAGAAAAGCGAGGGGAGGAAATTCCAAAGAGGGTGATTGAAATCAAAAACCGACTAAGTTTGGATTCGAACCCAGTGATAGTTAAAATAGAAATGTCAAGAGAATGAAAAAATTGATTTTAATGTCGCTCATTTTGATACAATTTGGTTGTCAATCAAACAGTACATTAGAAGAGACATTGATAGCAGAGATTAATAGTCATCAAGAAACAATCTCTTTTTACGAAAGTATTATGGGAACTTGGCTGTCAAGCGAAAGTGAGAATATGGCTTTTGTAGATTCGTTAACTGATGATCGGCTTTTTTTCTATTTTTCCGAATCACAATGCATGGATTGTGTCTATTTTAACCTCTCATTAATTAAGCAGCATTTACTTAATGATTTATCGAAGGCCAAAAAGACTCACATTATCGGTTATTATCAAAGTGACAGAGACTTTTCAGCAACTTTAAATAGGTATGGATTGATTGATCTTGGAGTAAATATCAAAAATGAGAAGAACGCTAGTTTTGAATCGGATTATCCAGTATTCATGGTGAAATCTGATAAAGGCACTGTAAGTTTTGAATATCGAGCATCAATTTCTACCAAATCGTTTAGTGAGTTTTATCTTAATAAAATTTATGAAAGGCTTTAGAAAGCGACTTATCGTCACTGGGTTATTTTTGCTTGGTTTTAATAGTTTTGAAACACTCGCTCAAAAGATCGAGATTGTTCTTTTAGAGCCTAATACCAATTTACCTATTGTTCATGCGCACCTTTCCTACTTAAATATAAAAGAAGATACTTTTACTCCGAAAGTGTTAGCGGTAAGTTCTATAGACGGAATTCTCATTTTAGAACTTGAAACCTTGAAAGGGGATGCTACCTTTCTAATATCACATATTGCTTACGAGCCCATTATTCTTACTTTGAGTTTGTTATTGGGGGAAGACAAACCACTCAAGTTGTTCATGAGTTCGAAAGTAAATGACTTAGGTGAAGTTGTCGTGAATTCAGCTAACACTAAGATGTTATTCGTTCCGCCAGGAACTATAGAGGTTGATAAGCAAACCACTAATGTGTCGGGCTTTTATGTGGATAAGTATGAGGTAACAGTAAAGGAGTTTTATGAATTTGTAAAAGCCACAGGATATTTAACTGAGGTAGAGAAACAAGGGATTAGGACCTCAATTATTAAGCCTATTGCGAGCTCTAAGGGTTTTATCGATCGCTTTCCTAAATTGAAATACGAAAGTTTTAAGCAAGCAAAGAGAAACAAATTTAAACTTTGGGAGAGTAGTTTTGAAGTTATCTTAAAAGGTGAAAATAATTGGCGGCATGATGAGTTGGGAATTGAGCGAAGTATAGAAGACAGTTTTCCTGTTGTTAATATTACAAAAAAGGATGCCGAAAGCTATTGTCAGTTTTATGGAAAACGACTTCCCAAAATTAATGAGTGGCTTTTAATGGGAGGTAAAAAAATAACAAAGGGCTGGACAAAAGAATATACAGGCGGACTTATACATCTTGTGGATTCATCCCCTGCTTCAAGTTTAGGGATATATGGTCTTTACGGTAATGTTCCTGAGCTTTTAAATGAGGAACTTGTTTATAAAGGTAAAACCTACTACTCCTCGACCATTCCTAATTATATGAATGAACTGGCTAATTTTAATTTTCAGGGCATTCTATACTCTACTAAAGATGAAATTTTAAAGAGTGGCATTAAAAAAGGCTTTCGATGTATTGCAGATGATTTTTAATTATTTATGATGAAAATACTTCTCTTTTGATTGAGTAAATGTTGAAACCTGGTTCATGTCCAATGGACTATTTTAACCATTAAAAAATGGGTTATCAGATCAAAGGCATTGAAAGGCCTTCAAGTCTAAACCTCTATATTTGTGTTTTACAAAATAAGACATGCAACAACTACTTCAAGATGTAATCGTGCTTGCCAAAGAAACCGGAGAATTCATTCGGCAAGAATCAAGAAATTTCGATTTAGATAAAATCGAATACAAAGGTAAAAACGACTTAGTGTCTTATGTAGACAAAGAGGCGGAAAAACGCATTGTCAAAAGCTTGACTGCGTTGTTGCCTGGCGCTGGTTTTATTGCCGAAGAAGGAACGTCAACCAAAAAATCTGATACTTATAATTGGATCATCGATCCCTTGGACGGCACGACTAACTTCACTCATGGAGTACCCGTTTTTGCGGTATCCATCGCGTTGATGAAGCGCAATGAGTTAGTTTTGGGCGTAGTGTATGAAATCAATAGAGATGAGTGTTTTCATGCAGTAAAAGGACAAGGAGCATATTTAAATCACTTTGCAATTCAAGTTTCGCCAGTTCAAACTATAGACAAGGCTTTGCTGGCCACTGGCTTTCCTTATTACAACTTTGAACAAATGCAGCAGTATTTGGCCATTCTCAATGATTTTATGAAAGGCACTCACGGACTCAGAAGAATGGGGAGTGCAGCTGTTGATTTAGCGTATACCGCCTGTGGTAGGTTCGAAGGTTTTTTCGAGTATAACCTTAAACCCTGGGATGTTGCCGCAGGGGCTTTAATCGTAAAAGAAGCGGGTGGTTTAGTCACTGATTTTAATGGAGGCTCAGATTTTCTTTTCGGAAGACAAATTGTAGCAGGCAATCAGGTGCAACCCGAAATGCTCAAAATCATTAAGGAGCATTGGGGTTAGAATTTCCACTCCCAACCCCGCATGGGGAGGAGAGATACATTTTCTGTTTGATTTGGCCTTTTGTGTTAATCTTAGCGCGGACAATCGCTCGGTTATGCCGAGTGATGAACATAGTTTTGGCTTCTAGCCAACTTGTTGAGCCCTATTATCTAAGTCATTTCGTAGGCATCTTTTTCAGCAAAGGCAACTGCGATTTCTTTAATTTCGACTCCCAACCCCCGCGTGCAAAGGATTTGCATTTCCTTTATTTGGAATTATTCTAAACTAAACCGAACTTCGCATCAGCTTTTTTGGTTGGAAAGTCAGAGCCCTAGAAAAATGGAAGAAATTTTTATTGCATTGGTCTTTATAGTTGCTGTTGTGTTTATGGCCAAAACACTTTATAAGCAATACACAACTGATAAAGGTTGCTCGGTAGGCTGTGCTTCATGCGAGATTACCGAAGAGGTAAAGAAAGAAATCAAGCTTCCTGATCACCTAAAACCCTAAGCCCAAACCTTCGTTCCTTCGGAGCAATTCTTACACATTTCGATTTCGCTACGCGACTTAATCAACGATTTTCTAAAGTTTTGATAAGCTCCCCCACGCCAAACCTGCTCGAAAGACTGGTTTTGCATACTGCCTAATTGGTAATGTGCATCTTTATCAAAACAGCAAGGCACTACTTTTCCATCCCAAGTGATAACGCAAGAGTGCCACATTTTCCAGCAGTCATTGAGCAGTCTATTTTTGATTTCCCATTTTCCGTTGGCCATTTTCCGATAGCGAGCGTACTTGTCAATGGTTGGAATTAAGTCAGAGCCGTTTTCGTAATCGTAGATTTGAGCCGTTTTAAATGCGACTTCGTTTACGCCCAATTCTTTAGCTAGTTCTTGAACATCGTCTAATTCATGCTCATTGGGTTTTACCACTAAGTATTGAAAAATGATGTGAGGTGTTTTGCTCTTCAGTTTCTTTTTCCAGCGAACAATGTTCTTTGTTCCTTCAATCACCTTTTCTAGCTTTCCGCCTTTGCGGTACTGCTCATAAGTCTCTTGAGTAGCGCCATCAATGGAAATGATGAGGCGATCTAAGCCAGACTCAACAGTAGCCTGTGCATTTTTATCTCCTAAGTAATGTGCGTTGGTGGAGGTGGCGGTGTAGACATTTTTCTTGGCGGCATACTTTACATGTTTTAAAAAACTGGTATTTAAATAGGGTTCGCCTTGAAAATAAAAGATCAGATAACTCAATCGTGGAGCAAGCTCATCGATGATTTTTTCAAAAACCTCATCGGACAACATGCCTGTATCTCTGGTGAAACTTCGCAAGCCACTGGGGCATTCTGGGCAGCGCAAGTTGCAAGCCGTAGTAGGTTCTAGCGAAATACTTGTCGGTAGACCGTAATGGATCGCTTTTTTTGTAATTTTTGAAAGCCAATAGCTACCCACCAATTGGAACAGATTCCAAATGCGTAAAGGGCTTAATTTGGAAGCATAATTCAATCCATCGTTTAAATTTCTGTTCATACGCTCAAATTAGGCCTGTAAAGGACACTTTCAAAACACAATGGGTTTTTAATCTGATAACTCTCTTTATCTTCGTATTTATCAATTGAATTATCAATGAAGCGGTTTCTCTACTTTTTGGTTTTTACCTTAACTTTTGCTACGCTAAAAGCGCAATTCCCTACCTTATCAGGCCGATCCGAGGTAAGCGTAATCACGATTGGACCGGGTTCTGAGTTATCGGACAGCTTCGGTCATGGAGCGATAAGAATAAGTGACCCTTTTCTTAATATCGATAGGGTATACAACTACGGCACTTATGATTCTTTCCAAGATGGTTTTTATGTAAAATTTGCTCAGGGTAAATTACGCTATAAACTTACCGTTCAGGATTACAGAAGATTTTTAGGCAACTACCAGAGTCAGGGCCGATGGATTACTGAGCAAGTTTTAGACTTGACCAACGATGAAAAACAGCAGATTTTTAACTTCATAGAAAAAAATGCCCTGCCAGAAAATAGCGGCTACCTCTATGATTTCTTCTTCGATAATTGCGCTACTCGCCTTAGAGATGTTGTGCAGGATGCCCTTGGCGATAAACTTCAATTTCATCAAGAATACCTAGGTAAAGAAAACACCTTTAGAGAGCTCATTCAAGAAAATACTTTCAATCACCCCTGGTGGGATTTCGGGATCGATATCGCTTTAGGAGCAGTGATTGATGTAAATGCTAATCCAGAAGAATTCATGTTTCTCCCCGATTATGTCATGGGTGGTTATGAGCATGCCACGATCAGTCGAAATGGAGTTGAAGTGCCCGCAGTGAAAGCAACCAATCGATTATTCGAAGAAGACTATTTCGAAATTGAAAGAGAAAGCATTTCACCATGGATAGTTTTTTCCGCTTTGGCGCTAGTGGTGGTGGTCTTTACTTATAGAGATGTAGTACAGATGAGCAGAGCTCGCTACTTAGACTTTACAATCTTGTTTGTTACTGGTCTTGCAGGCTTTGTGGTGCTTTTGCTTTGGTTTGCCACCGACCACACGGCTACAGCTAAAAACATGAATGTACTTTGGGCTTTTGCTCCCAACCTTAGCGTGGCCTTTTTTATTGTGAAAAAGAATGTACCGGCCTGGGTACGCGTTTATATCCGTCTGTTATTTATCATGTTATTGGCTATGGCCTTTATTTGGGTCTTCCAAATACAAGTCTATTCCATCGTCATGTTGCCTATTATGCTGTTGCTGGCAGTGCGCTATGCTTATTTATGGGTGAAGGGTTTGGCTTAAAACCTTTGTTTGATTCTTATTTGATAGAATTTAGCAAAATTCGGGTTTTAACCGCTTTCTTAACTCCTTCAATTCAGACAATTTGTTTTGGAAACAATTCCACAGATTTGTAAGGTTGGGCAGTCACATTCTTAATTATCGCGACAGTTTCGGTATTTTAGCTTTTGGAGACATTTCCGTTGGGGCTGCTTTCTTCGCTAAAATTGTATTTTTCGTTTTTGTGGTACTGCATAATTTCTCTCTTTTTAGAGACGATACCACCAAACGATAAGTATTATTCTGTTTATATGTGATTGAGCGGCTTCTACAAAACCAGACGTCACCCCAAATTATTGCAATAGCTTTATTCACTTTTTACCCGTTCAATATGAAACCACAGGAAAACGAAATTCTTCTCATTTATAATGGCAGTAAAGCCCATGACGCAAAAGTACTGGGCTACGCAATTTCTGTTCAGAAATACACAGTGAATGAAAGGAACATCAACAAAAACCCACTGACTGAAACGCAGCTTACGCAGGTAGCGAATGATATGGGCTTACAAATTCTCGATTTAATAGATAAGACTTCGGACTCTTACTTAAACGAGATTAAAGACCAAAGCTTTTCGAATGAAGAAATGATGAAAATGGTTAGGCATCATCCAGACCTACTCAAAACCCCAATTGCTATGCTTAATGGCAGGGTATTTTTTGTACACTCGGCCAATGACTTTGTGAATACCGGAATTGAGATTGAAGGCATAAAAAGTAAAAGCGGTAATTCTTCTGAAACGCCCAATCTTGATTAAAGAATAAAACCCCGCAATTTTTGGGTTTTACCCATTGTGCATTTAGGCAACGGTAGTTCTTACTGAAGGCCTAAATTATAAACGAACAAAGCCAATTTAATTACGAAAGGGTTGCTCAGGCCATTGATTATTTGATGCTTAGCTTCAAAGCCCAGCCTACCTTAGATGAACTTGCAGAAAAGGTAAACCTCATTCCTTTTCATTTCTTACGCATGTTTACCCAATTGGCAGCAACCGAAAATTTATAGTTTACGGAACGTTGAGCTGTGCCTCTGGCAAAAACAAAAAAGGGGTATTTTTCATTATAATGCATGAGGCTAAATTGAACGGCTTTCGTCCCTGCGGACATTGTATGAGAACAGAACACCTAAATTGGAAAAATGAACCTCTTTCCTGAAGAAATTGACGAAACAAAGAACTGGCTTCCACAAGATGGAGAGGTCAACTATTATGGTAGGTTGGTTACTGCACAAGAGGCGGATACCTATTACAATGCTCTTTTAGAAAACATTGTATGGAAAAATGACGAAGCCGTTATTTTCGGAAAGCACTACATTACCAAACGCAAAGTAGCTTGGTATGGCGATACAAAATTCGAATACCGTTATTCAAGCATCACTAAACAGGCCCTGCCATGGACACCAGCGTTGGTAAAGCTCAAGGCATTGGCAGAGGAAACATCTGGCGAAACCTATAATTCATGCTTGCTTAACTTGTACCACACAGGCGAAGAGGGGATGGGTTGGCACAGCGATGCAGAAAAGGATTTAAAGAAAGACGGTGCGATAGCCTCTATGAGTTTTGGAGCCGAGAGAAAATTCGCTTTTAAGCACAAAGAGACAAAAGAGAGAGTTGATATTTTTTTAGAAAATGGAAGCCTGCTCGTGATGAAGGGAATTACCCAGAGCCATTGGGTTCATCGTTTACCACCCACCAAGCGCATTAAAACCCCAAGGGTCAATTTGACTTTTAGGACTATTGTGAGGTGAACGTCATTGCGAGAAATAGGCGTTGCGTTAGCAGAGGCATATGACGAAGGTCTCCGCGAAGGAGCCATGACAGTGATTCTATTTTCTTAGTTAACAAAGTCGTCTCTATTTCCTGAACTCTTTCGGTAACGTCATTGCGAGAAATAGGCGTTGCGCTAGCAAAACGCTTATGACGAAGCAATCTCACCATTTTC
>JBLIES010000001.1:0-69342 GCA_047633135.1 Roseivirga sp. | reverse complement strand
TGACAGTGATTCTATTTTCTTAGTTAACAAAGTCGTCTCTATTTCCTGAACTCTTTCGGTAACGTCATTGCGAGAAATAGGCGTTGCGCTAGCAAAACGCTTATGACGAAGCAATCTCACCATTTTCATCGCTCACGGAAATCATGGAGCGCACGGTCTGACTCCACTCATCCTCGTTTGCAACGAGGATGTCATAATGAGGGATTGATAATTCTTATTTAGGCAGAATGGATGGAGATTCCCGTGAAAACGGGAATGACGATTAATTACCCTTCTCGAAATTCGTTCAAAACCTCTTGAATCGCTTCGCGAATTAGATCGCCTTCAAAGCCTTTCATGACGAGGTGCTGGCTTAATTTACCACGAATGATATAGCTTGTTTGTCCAATTAATGAGGGCAGTTTCTTCTCAGTATGCTTTTTTAAGGTGGCGTAGTAATCATCAGGGTTGATTTCGGCCAAGCCTTTTTTAATGCAGTAATCCGAAATTTTATGAGGCTTTAAGCTTTGCAGAATCTTACGTTTGCCCCAACCTTTCATTCGAAATTTTCCACCAATAAAGGCTTTCGTAAAGCGCTCTTCATTGATATAATTCTCTTGGATCAATTCAGAAATAATCTCTTCAACTTCGTTTTGATTCAAGCCGTAGGTATAGAGCTTATCTCTTACTTCTTGCTGGGAGCGTTCCTGGTAGGCGCAATAATCCCCAGCCTTCACTTTTGCCACTTTCGGGTCAAGCCGTATTCGTTTTCGTTCTTCGTTCTCAAAAGCCATCGAACTAAGATAGAATGAATTATCTTTGTGACGAAACGCGAAAAATGAAATCATGAGAAAAAAGATAGTAGCAGGTAATTGGAAAATGAACAAGAACTTAAGTGATGGCCTTAGCCTAGCTTCTGAAGTGGTAAACATTGTCAATGACGAATTGCATGACGATGTCACCGTAGTTTTATGTACTCCATTTATTCACCTATCGCAAGTTGCAAAAATCGTAGAAGGCAGCGGCAAGGTTTTTCTTGCAGCTCAAAACATGAGCGAACATGAGTCAGGCGCTTATACAGGAGATACTTCTGTAGAAATGATTAAGTCTGTAGGGGCTCAATTTGTGGTAGTTGGCCATAGTGAACGCAGACAATATCATAATGAAAGCAACGAACAATTAGCTAAAAAAGTAGACCTGGCATTAGCGCATGGATTAACACCGATTTTTTGTTGTGGCGAATCTTTAGATGTGCGTGAGTCAGGCAAAGAAGTGGCTTTTGTTACCAGTCAATTGACAGAAAGCTTATTTCACCTTACCGAAGAAGAAATTCAAAAAGTGGTGATTGCCTATGAACCTATTTGGGCTATTGGTACGGGTAAAACAGCTTCTTCGCAACAAGCTCAAGACATGCATAAATCTCTGCGCGAGTTTTTAGCAGGTCAATTTGGGCAAGAAGTGGCAGATGAAATTTCTTTACTTTATGGTGGAAGCGCGAAGCCAGACAACGCACCAGAGCTTTTTTCTCAGCCTGATGTAGATGGCGGATTGATTGGTGGAGCATCGTTGAAAGCCAGAGATTTCGTTTCAATCGCTAAATCGTTTTAAGCTATTATTATGAATTATATCGAAATCAAAGTTCACTGTGACGCTCCCTTTGCCGATATTCTCATTGCCGAAATGGGCGAATTGGACTTTGATACTTTCGTAGAAAGCGAGGTTGGTTTTGATGGCTACATAGCCGAAGATATTTTTAGCCACCCGGCATTACAAACCCTTTTTAATAAATACCGAGAGCAAACGCGCATTTGGTATGAGTTGAATAAAATTCCTAAAAAGAATTGGAATGAGGAGTGGGAAAAGAACTACGACCCTATTGAAATAGGAGATGATATATTCGTAAGGGCTACTTTTCATGAGTCGAAGCCAGGATTCAAACATGAAATTATTATCCACCCACAAATGTCATTTGGGACGGGGCATCATGAAACTACCCACCAAATGCTGGCGCTACAACTTGAGCTTGACCATAAGGGGGCTAAGGTTTTAGATGTCGGTTCTGGCACAGGAATTTTGGCAGTAATGGCGTCTAAGCTTGGGGCTGCAGAGGTTTCAGCAACCGACATTGATGATTGGTGTATCGACAATGCTAGGGAAAATTTTGCCCTCAATAGCATTGAGCCTAAGCAAGTGCTTTTAGGCACTATCGATGAATTTACTTTTGAAGATACTTTTGATATTCTTTATGCCAACATTAATAAGAATGTGTTATTGGCTGAAATGGAATATTATTCAAAACTGACCAAGTCTGGAGGGCATTTGTTTTTAAGTGGATTTTACACTGAAGACGAAGCTGATATTTTAGAATGTACGGCAACTAATGGTTTTGAAAAGATAAAATCTACAGAAAGAAAAAATTGGGCTGCGATTCTCCTAAAGAAAGTCTGATTCTCCATCATAATTTTGATGGTTTGTGCGTTATTAGAAGTCAGTCAATGGTCAAAGAATGGTCGGATTAAAGAAGGTTTTGTTTACGGTACTCTTTGTGATTGCCTTTTCATGCTGCGCTTTTGCACAAGATGAATTGGCAAACGACTCTATTGTTTATACGGCCGATATTCAAAGAATCTTTTCTACGCCCAATCCTGCCAGTTTTGGAACAGATTACCAACCCTTTATTGAAAAATGGCAATCAAGCGGTTTTACAACAGACCAAAAAAACCAGATCGGACAAAGCCTTCTCAACATGGAAAAGAAGGGATTCCGTCCGCGATTCGATTTTAAGGGTATTTTTAACATTTTGAGTTCTGTTGAAGACAAGTCAGGATTTAACCAAGATCAGTTGAATGCATTGATCAAGGCTTGCTTAAGGGTTTCCGAAGGTTACGATAAGAAACTTATAGATCAGTTTTATCAATACTCCGCTTTTTTTATCAATGACAAGGCGCTTTATAAAGACCGTAGTTATGGAATTTATGTAAAAAATGGTACTTCAGCACTTAAGTTCAATGGATATGATGACTTCGAGGATGAAGCTCCTATTGTTCAAGAAAAACAAGGCCCAGATGCAATTGAATTGCTAATAATGAAACAGCAAGGGATTGTGCCTGAAGAAACTGAACCTAAGATAAACCCTGCTGATGAACCTCTGTCCTCATTACCCTTGGTGATGGGGCCAGTGATTGAACTCCAGAACATCGATTTGGTATTTCTAAATAGGTTAGATACCATTTATCTCCGAGGAACCTCTGGGACATTTTCTTTTGAGACCTTAGAATTCAAAGGACAGGGTGGAGCAATTGATTGGACCAATGTTGGGTTACCTGCAGAAAGTGCTTATGCTAAGCTTAGGAACTATGTATTTAATGTTACCCAAACAGATATCAAGTTCGAAGAGACTTTTTTTCATTATACAGGAAAGCTTAACGATCCAGTATCGGGAACTGTTGAAATCACTCTAACTCCTCAGCGTACTACGGTTGATAATTATCCAAAGTTTGTTTCTGACTATGCCGATGCACCCATCAACGACTTAGGCACTGCAGGCCTCCGCTATAAAGGGGGCGTAAGTTATGAGGGGCGACAATTCTTTAGTCGGTCAGCTTTCAATGAACTTTCAACAATTGAGGCTTTCTTAGAAGGAGAAAGAAAATTTAAAGCGCAGAGTTCTACCTTCTTTTTTAACAATAAGGACTCCGTGGTAACTTCTCCTCAGGCTCAAGTCACAATTTATCATGGTGCGGACTCAATCCATCACCCCGCAGTTGAATTTTCTTATCAATATGGTATATACCAACTCAACTTAGAGCCTCAAAAGAAGGACTTTAGAACCACTCCTTTTAATTCGTCTTATTACAATGTTGACTTAACGGGTGATTTACTGATATGGAATGTTAAATCGGATAGTCTGAATATATCCATATTATCAGCGAGGACAGAAGTACCTTTAGTGGTGGAATCTAAGAATTTTTATAGTGCTTCACGATTCAACGGCCTTTCTCAGCTTTACAATTTTCATCCACTGATTATAGCAGTGAGGCAAGCTCAGAAATATGAGCCTAAAAATGAGTTCTATCTCACCGAATTGGCAGATGAACGAAAGCTGAATATTGGAATTTTAAAGCGTACCATGATCGACTTGATGTCTAAAGGCATGGTGCTTTACAATAGTTACACCGATCAGGTGATTATTACCGAAAAGGGATTGCATTATTATGATTCAGCCCGAGATGAATCCGATTTTGATGATTTGGTAATTCCGTCTATCACCAGTACTTTGCCTAATGCCACCATTGACTTGGCGAATGATACACTTACTGTTCGTGGCGTTGAGCAGTTCTATCTTAGCGATTCGTTAGATGTACTGATAACCCCTAAGGATGGCATAATCAAAATTCTTGAAAACAGAAATATTGAATTTGATGGCGCCTTAGAAGCAGGAAACTTTCAGTTCAACGGAAAAAAATTTAAATTCAGATATGACACTTTTCTGATTCAACTCACACAGATAGACTCTATCAAGCTAGAGGTAGAAGTATCTAAAGGCAGAAGAGAAGCACTGAACAACCAACTGGTAAATACTTCTGGAAGGTTACTAATCAACAATCCAAACAATAAATCTGCAAGAATTTCTAAACCGGAGTATCCGATATTCTCAACAGACCAAAGCGCTAATGTTTTCTTTGACAAAAGCCGAGTGCTTGGTGGTGCTTATGATAGTACTATCTATTTTGATGTTCCTCCTTTTGTATTGGATAGTGCATCGAAGGCAGACCCTTCTGCATATCAGTTTGAGGGAACATTCTATTCGAATGGAATTTTTCCAGACTTTAAAGAGAGCCTTAGGGCAATGCCAGATAAATCCTTTGGTTTTGTTCATGCTCTCCCCGATTCAGGTTATAATTTATACAATACTACAGGTAGGCTTTATGGCGAAATCAATATGGACCAATCAGGTCTTTCATCGCCTGGAATAATCGAGTTTTTGACAGGTACTTTCAATGCCGAAAGAGTCACTTTCTATCTTGATTCTATGTATTCTAATAAAGGAATTGATGGAAGTATTGTGGCGGGAACACTCAATGGAACTTCTTATCCATCTGTTAAGCTAGCACGCTACGAAATCAACTGGTTAGCTAAAAAGGACAGTATGCTGCTTAGGAATTTAGAAAAGCCTTTTAAAGTATATGACAGCCTAGGCGTCTTCGATGGAACTATTGCTCTTTCAACAAAGGCTTTATACGGTAATGGGGAAATGAAAATGCAAGGTTCCACAACCAAATCCAATAATTTTACCATGGCTGAGACGCTTTATGAAGCAAGAAACTCAAGCTTTGAGCTAAGTTCGGCTAATCCAAGAAAACCAATCTTGAGTTCGGAGGACGTTAGGGTAGACTATGATTTGTTTAGAAATAAGGCCAATATACAACCTGAGGTGCAAGGTAATGCAGCACTTTCTTTTCCCTTTGCGCAATACAAAACCTCCATACCCAATGCGGAATGGGATATAGAGAATAAGATGATTACCATGGTAAAGCCAGATACCGTTCCAATTGAAAAATCATTCTTTTATTCTACTCGAAAAAGTATGGATTCGTTAGCTTTTTCTGGAACAAACGCCAAGTACGACATCGAAAAACAGGAATTAAAGGTGGAAGGAATTCCCTATATAATTGTTGCAGATGCGCTTATTTCACCAGAAAACGATGAGGTGTTGATTCTCGAAAACGCTGAACTGGGGATATTAAAAAACGCAGTCGTTGTTTTTGATACTGCCAATACGAATCACAAATTATTCGATGCTGAAATTGAAATTCTGTCGCGCACTAGGTTCCGTGGAGTAGGCACCTATGAGCTAGTGACGGTTCAAGATACTTTTGCCATAAAGTTTGATGAGTTTAAGTTTGTAGAAGATAAGGAACATGGGCTCTTCACGAAATCCAGTGGAGACGTTAAAGCAGAGGATGGCGTCATCATTTCCCCTGGCTTTACCTTTAAGGGGAAGGTTTTTATGTATGCTTTTAGAAAAGCGTTGGAAATAAAAGGAGCTGTAAAGCTCAACCTTCAAAAGCTGAAAGAGAAAAACGTGTGGATCGAATACGAATCAAATGATGACATTTCTGAAGTTGTATTTAGTTTTGACAATGCGAGGACAGAGTTTGGAGAGCCTCTAAATGCAGGGCTTCACTTTAATAGCGGAGATATTTACCTTTCTTTCATTACCGAAAAACGAGGCTTTGACGATGATGACTTTTTTATTCCAACTGGTGGAGACCTTTTCTATGATCAAGGCTTAGGCACTTATAATATTGCTAATCCAAAAAAATCAGCTGAGCCCTCAAATTTTTATAAGGGCAGTATGTTTTCTTATAACGAAGACACAGAAGAGGTGACATTTGAGGGAAAACTGAACTTTGTGAGTCCTTTGAGCAAGGGGTTTGCGATTGAGGCCTCGGGAAAAGGCACTGGAAATTTAGACTCTGCAGATTTTAAGGTGAATGCAATGATGGCGATGGATTTTGGGCTACCAATTACTAGTGCTCCATTGATGGCGGAAAACTTAAGACAAATGGGGGATAAGTTAGGCGTGAGAAGAGCGCATGATGATCGTTCAGACTTGATTTATAAAGTAGCCGAATTCATTGGAGACGAAGCCACCAAAAAATGGGATGCTTCATATCAAACAGTACCAATCCCGCTTGTAAATGCTTCAAGCGCAGGTGAGCTCATGAAGAATTTAGTCATCTCTAACGTGGACCTTAAATGGTCTAAGCAGTTAAGGTCTTTTTACAGCGAAGGGAAAATTAGTGTCAGCAATATCAATAACCTCGATATCAATATGGAACTTGACGGCTTTGTCGAGATTAAGAAAACCCCAGAGGGTGATATCGTTAACGTGTTGATTCAAATGACAGAAGGCACTTGGTATTACTTTACATATGATGGGTTTCGCCTAGGCGCTTTTTCTTCAAACGAAGTGTTTAATGCCTCTTTACTTGGTGGCGATGGAAAAAAGAATAAAATCGGTAACTCTAAAATAGGCCTCTATTCGCTAGAGGAGGTGATCGCATGGGCTCAGAATTATAAAAAACTGTTTTATGGTATAGATGAGCCTTTTGTTCTTGCCATGGCGGGAGAGGGTAACCAAAAACTTAAAAAGAAAGAAGTGGTGGAAGGCGATGGCTTTTAATTCCTTCCTGATAATTATAAATTGAAGGTAAACTTGAATGCGCTGCGACACGAATTAGTCTGATTTTTTTATTCGTTTTTATTACCTTTTCAATCCTAGCCCAAACGCCTGATTTTCTTCCCGAAGGTTACAGAAAGCGGACACTTCAAGAGCAAAAAGGCGCTCAAATTAGTTTGAGCTTGCCCATGTACACTGAGAACGGCTCAAAGCTAGAGCAGAGGGAGGCGATGAACCTTGTGTGGGCTATTATAAAAAAGGCTCATTCCATTATTGGAATGAGCCTTTTAGCTTTTCATAATTCTATCTCTTATTCACTTCTAAGTTTCTCTGCAGGATTAGCGGTGGCTGCTTTGCGTGCATGATAACCAGTGGTAATTACTGTTACAGCGATGGTGCCCGCCAATACAGTTGCGAAAATGGGAAGTCCAATGGTCGTATGAAATTGGAAGTTTTCTAGCCACTGATTCATTTTATAATAACCAAATGCCGAGGCTGGTATGGCGGCAATTACGATGAGGAGCACAAAGTCTTTAATAAGAAGGTTGATTAGCCCTTGTGTATTAGCACCAAGCACTTTTCTGATGCTAATTTCCTTAGCGCGTTGCTCAGCAGTGTATGAAGCTAGGCCCAATAATCCTAAACAAGCAATCAAGATGGTCATAACAGAAAAGCCCAAGAACAATTGACCACGGATTTGATCAGCCTCGTAATTCTCCATGAATTTCTCCTCAATAAACGTATACTCGAATGCCGTGGTAGGATATGTTTTTTCCCATGCCTTCTCGATAAAAGCAATTGTAGAAGCGATATCTCCCGTGATTTTAACTATTGCAGAAGCATTGATACGGCTTGGAGTGAACATTAGGGCAGAAATTGGAGCGTAAAGCGATTGTTGATGAAAATCTTTGACCACACCAACCACAACAGCAGAAGGCATGGACTCATTTCCTTGAAGATCTATCTTTTTACCAATTGGACTGGTCCAGTTCATTCTGCGCACCATGGCCTCATTCACCATTACAGCTTGAGAAGAATCGGAAGGATAGTCCAACGAAAAGTTTCTGCCTTCAATCACCTCAATACCCAAGGTGGAAAAGAAATCATAATCAACCTGATAGTGGTCTAACCCACGGTTATCCATCGGCCCTTCTTCAGTCTCAATTGGCATTACGTTTTTACTATAAGCATCATTGCCGGGAGTCGTGCTTGAAGATGCGATTCCACCGATATTGGCATTTTGAACCAATTCATTTTTAAGGACCCCCCATTGCTCCACATCTGCTCTACTTCTAAAGTCGATTTGCATCATTTGCTCTTTGTCAAAACCTAAATCTTTACTCCTGAGAAATTGCATTTGATTATTAATAACCAAAGTGCCAATTAACATAAAGATGGAAATGGCAAACTGTAGTGTTACCAAAGACTTCCTTAATAGTTTGTTGCCAGATTTTCCGCCACCTCCTTTAAGCACAGCCGCTGGCTGAAAAGAAGATAAAAAGAATGCAGGGTAACAACCGCCTAGAAATCCCGTGACAAATACGATACCGATCACTGCCAATATCACATTGGTGTTGAGCAATGCCTCGATGGCTAAAGTAGTACCCAAAACGCTGTTTATTGCTGGAACAACAGCCATCATCACAAGAATACTTAAGACTAAAGAGATCAGCGTAATTAGAATTGATTCTGTTAAAAATTGACCTATTAAACCACTTCTTTGAGCACCCATTACTTTTCTTAAACCAACCTCCATAGACCGCTTGGCAGATCGGGCTGTGGCCAAGTTCATATAGTTGATACTGGCAATAATGATAAGGAAAATGGCAATTGCAGTGAAGATTTGAACATATTCAATGTTGCCTGCTGCCACAGGTTCTCCTTCAAAATCTGATGTCAAATGGATACTTGTTAACGCTACTGGAATCATTTTAACCTTGATATTGAGGGGGTCAAAAATCGGAGCGATGTATTGAGCTACAGTTGAATCAAGCTTCACTTGTAAGGCTTCTTGTGTCACACCTTCATTCACCAAAACATAGGAAAAAACACCCCAGCCACCCCAGCTTCCATCTCCGCCTGTGAAGACAGTTTTCCAAGACACCAATGCTTCAGCGACAAGGTGAGAAGCTTGAGACATGTCTTTATATACCCCAGTGACCTGTAAAGAGATTTCTCTATCCCCACCTGTTTTTATGGTTTGACCCATTGGGTCTTCATTTTTGAATATTTTTGTAGCCATGGACTGATTGATGACAATCGAGTTTGGAGCCGCTAATGCGGTTTTAGGGTTGCCGGCTATAAATTCGTAATCAAATAATTCGAAAATTGTAGAGTCTGCCGCATAGACGTTTTCTTGATAATAGTCAACTTGGTTGAAATCAAAGCGTCTTCCACCTTGACCACCCCAAGGCTGCATTCTTGCGGCTTGTTCTATCTCAGGGTTTTCATTTTTAATCGTAAATGCAGCGGCTCTTGTCATACTTGCCCACCTAAATGAATTGTCTGGCTCCGTAATTTCTGTAGAAAGACGATAGACTCGATCACCCTTAGTGTGCTGTTTATCGAAACTTGTTTCGTGAAAAATGTACAGTAGAATTATTAGACTAGAGGCAATTCCAACAGTAAGACCAATTATGTTGAGAGATGTGTAACTGGGTTGTCGTTTTAGGCTACGCAAGGCAACCTTAATGTAATTTTTAAGCATGTTTGTTGTTTTTAGATTTGACTTTTGAGTTCGTTAAAAAGCTTGACCACTATAAAAGTTAACGAAAATATATGATGTTTTACGTAATGAAGACCGATAGCGTTATAAAACGCGAATTCGTTAGATGAATAGTAGCCAATAAACAAGAAAATATGGCCGTTTTTTGATATTCAAAGAGGCCTGTGAGCCGTCCCAGAATGAAGAGGTAACGAATAGAAATTAGAAGAGAGAAGTTAGGCGTTGGAGTGAAAGAGGGCAATATCAAAAGTGTTATCTCTCAATGCCGCATTAAAAATGCAGTAAGCCTTAGTCCTCTTTACAAACGAGGACTAGGGTGCGTACCCGTAACAGAGCTTGTTATTGAGCACTAGTTATCTTTTCCTAAATCCTTATTTTCTCTCTTCAAATTCAATTAAATTGCATGCCTTAGAAAAAAAGGCTTGTTATGAACCAATACATCGAATCCAATAAAGACCGTTTCCTCAACGAACTATTAGAATTACTTCGCATTCCTTCGGTAAGTGCCGATGGCAAATTCAAAGGCGATGTATTAAAGGCTGCTGAGTTTATTCACACAAAATTGATCGAGGCAGGTGTTGATTTTGCTGAAATTTGCCCAACTGCAGGTCATCCAATTGTGTATGGCGAAAAAATGGTAGACCCAAAATTACCAACAGTGCTGGTTTACGGGCATTACGATGTACAACCAGCTGATCCTTACGAGTTATGGGATTCACCTCCATTCGAACCCGTTATTAAGAAAACAGAACTGCATCCCGAAGGAGCCATCTTTGCCAGAGGCGCTTGTGACGATAAAGGCCAAATGTACATGCACATCAAAGCCTTTGAAACGATGGTGCAAACGGGCAATCTCGCTTGTAACATTAAGTTTTTAATCGAGGGCGAAGAAGAAGTAGGATCAGACCACCTGGGCATTTTCTTAGAAGAGAATAAAGAAAAATTAGCTACAGATATCGTATTGGTTTCAGACACTGGCATTATCGCCAACGATGTGCCTTCAATTACTGTGGGTTTAAGAGGCTTGAGCTATGTTCAAGTGGAAGTGACTGGCCCCAATCGCGATTTGCATTCTGGCCTTTATGGTGGTGCAGTGCCCAACCCAATTAATGTGTTGGCAGAAATGATTGCTTCTTTAAAAGACGAAAATAAGAAAGTGAACATCCCAGGTTTTTATGCCGATGTGATAGAGCTTTCATTAGAAGAAAGAGCTGAAATGGGCAAAGCGCCATTCAATGAAGAAGACTATAAAAAATCGATCGGTTTAACCGGTACAGAAGGGGAAGCGGGTTATACTTCAATGGAGCGCTCATCGATAAGACCAACCTTAGATGTAAATGGAATTTGGGGTGGCTACATTGGCGAAGGTGCAAAAACGGTGATCGCATCAAAGGCTTATGCTAAGATCTCAATGCGATTAGTGCCGAACCAAGACCCAGGTAAAATCACTAAGCTTTTTCAAGATCATTTTACGGCCATTGCACCACCTTGTGTAAAAGTGAAAGTAACACCGCACCACGGTGGCCAGCCAGCGGTAACCCCAACGGATTCAATAGCCTATATGGCCGCATCAAAAGCGATGGAAACTACTTTTGGCAAAAAGCCAATTCCATTCCGTGGAGGGGGCAGTATTCCTATTGTAGCTTTGTTCGAGCAAACGTTAGAGGTCAAAACAGTATTGATGGGATTTGGGCTAGATTCAGATGCCATTCACTCTCCAAATGAGCATTATGGCGTATTTAATTATTTTAAAGGGATTGAAACTATTCCCTTGTTTTTCAAGAACTTTGCAGCGTTAAATCAATAAAGTCTATACACTGCTAAAATTCGAAATCGTAGGTTAGGTAGGCTCGTTTTTAACGCATTGAATGGTTGTGGGCACGATAGTGTTATGTCAATGAAAATTTTTCTGTTATGTTCAAAAATGTAGTTGTTCTTATTTCTCTTTTCTTCTCTGTTGCCCTATTTGGCCAGTTTGGTCAAGTACGTCAAACGGGTACTTGGTCTTATGACGCCTCTAAAAAGGAAGTAAAAGTTGGAGAAGAGATAGACATTATCTTTAGGGTAGATTTAATAGACAATTGGTACATCTATTCTAGTGATTTAGACCCAGAAATTGGCCCTACACCTACCACAGTAGCATTTAATGAGAATGAGTCGTTTGAATTGATCGGTGACTTCATTCCTACAGATCCAAAAAAGAAGTACGAGGATGTTTGGGGTGCAGAGGTGACCTATTTCCTTGTCAAGGGCGAATTTAAACAGAAGATTAAGGTTTTAAATAAAGCACTCAATCTTTCGGGCTTACTGGAGTTCCAAACCTGTAGCGACCTTACAGGGCAGTGCATTCCGGGAGAAAAGGAGTTTACGATTGAATTTATCATTGTCTCAGGGGAGGAGGCTCAGAAAGAAGCACAACCTGAATTAGAAAGTGTTCAAGAGGAGAAAGTAGAAGTTAAAAAGGCGGAGGCTCCAACAGGAGAGAGTTTTGATTACCTCCTCGTTCCCGAAGATGATGGCTCCTTATGGGGCTTTTTTATTGCAGCATTTGTTTTTGGTTTAGCAGGGCTCCTGACTCCTTGCGTTTTCCCCATGATTCCGATGACGGTTGCCTTCTTTACCAACAGCAGTCAGTCTAGAAGTCAAGCCATCACCAAGGCTGTTATTTACGGAATATCGATTATAGTAATATACATTCTGATCGGCCTACTCTTTACCAGTTTATTTGGGGTAGGCATTGCGAATGAACTTGCCACAGGTGCCATTCCTAATATTATCTTCTTTTTGGTATTTGTGCTTTTTGCACTTTCCTTTTTCGGCCTTTTCGAAATTGTTTTGCCCAGCGGCTTTGTGAACCGAATGGATAAGAAGGCAAATAATGGAGGTTTTATTGGTACTTTTTTCATGGCCTTTACCTTGGTCCTTGTTTCATTCTCATGTACAGGACCAATTGTAGGAACGATTTTGATTGAATCTTTTCAAGGGCAAGTTTTAAAACCAGTAGTGGGCATGCTCGGCTTTTCTATCGCCTTTGCAATACCTTTTACCTTGTTTGCCATTTTCCCAGGCATGCTTAAAGAGCTCCCTAAATCTGGTGGGTGGTTAAATTCTGTAAAAGTCGTTTTGGGCTTTATCGAACTGGCTTTGGCTTTCAAGTTTTTGAGCATCGCAGACCAAGCCTATCATTGGGGCCTACTTGATCGGGATATTTATATTGCCATTTGGTTTGTGATTGCCATTTTGCTCGGCTTCTATCTATTGGGAAAAATAAAACTTCCACATGACAGCCCATCTGAAAAAACCTCAGTCCCTCGATTGATTTTAGCGATCATCAGTTTCGTTTTTGCTATCTATTTATTTCCTGGCCTTTTTGGCGCTCCTTTAAAAGGACTCTCTGGCTATTTACCTCCATTGAGTACTCATGATTTTGCCATGAAGGAATTAATGAGAGATGAAATTACAAAGGCTCAAATTACCGGTCCTGCACAAGGTAAAAACCAGTTTCCTACTAAAGTAAAGTATGACGGAATTCTTCATTTACCCCATGGAATTCAAGGTTTTTTTGATTACGAGGAGGCAATAGCCTACGCTAAAAAAGTGAAAAAGCCACTATTCATTGATTTCACGGGTCATGGCTGCGTGAATTGCCGAAAAATGGAAGAATACGTTTGGTCTGACCCTCAAGTATTAAAAAGATTGAAGGAAGCGTATGTTGTAGTAGCACTCTATGTAGATGATAAAACGACCTTGCCTGAAACAGAATGGTACACCTCTGAGTATGACGACAAAGTGAAGAAGACCATTGGAAAGCAAAACTTTGATTTTCAGATCACGCAATTCAACGGTAATGCACAGCCTTACTACGTGCTTTTAGACAATGATGAACAGCCTTTGATCAGGCCTAAATCGTATGATGCAGAGATCACCAATTTCATCCAGTTTTTGGATAAAGGCGTAAAAGAGTTTTCGACTCGCTAAAAGAGGGGACGGCACGTTTTTACTTTCACTTTTGTTAAGTTAACTGTGATGCAAGAAACACCAATTAAAGACACCTATCCAGTACAAGGAATGCATTGTGCCGGCTGTGCTGCAAGTATCGAAAAGGCCCTCGTAAAACAAACAGGGGTTGAAAAAGTCGATGTCAACTTTGCAACGAACACTGTCAGTTTAACCTATCACGATAAGCAAGTAACCTTTAAAGAATTACAGCAGCTAGTCGACAATGCGGGCTATCAATTGCAAGCCAAAGAGGAAAAGGCGAAGGTAAATGAAGACCGAAGCAAAGGATTATCAAAAGCCAGGAACCAGCTTTTCTTCGCTGTTGTATTGGCTTCCTTTATCATGGTGCTCTCCATGTTTGTGGGTGATTTTCAATACAAAAATTGGTTCCTATTAGTCTTATCTGTCCCTGTAATCTTTGGAGCAGGGGGCCGATTCTTCACCAGTGCTTTAAAGCAAATTAAGAATGGAGCGGTAAATATGGATACCCTCATCTCTTTTGGAACGGGTTCTGCATTCTTATTCAGTGCGTTCAACACCATATTCCCTTCTATTATCGAACAGCAAGGTTTGGCGGTGCACGTTTACTACGAATCGGCAGCGGTGATCATCGCCTTTATCTTATTGGGCAAATACTTAGAAGAAAAGGCCAAGTTTACTACCTCACGTGCCATAGAAAAGCTGTACGAGCTTCAGGTAAAAAGGGTGATTAAAATCGTAAACGGAAGGCAAGATGAAATACTCATCGAAGCGCTTAAGACAGATGATATCATTTTAGTGAAAGCCGGGGAAAAGATTCCCATAGACGGTGTCATTGTTGCTGGCCGAGCTGAAATCAACGAAGCCATGATTACAGGGGAGTCGCTTATGTTAGAAAAAACGAAGGGCGATCAGGTAAAGGCCGGTACGATCAACAGTGACGGAAGTTTAGAAATTAAAGTAGAGGCCATTGGTCAAGATACCATCCTTGGAAAGATCATCGAAATGGTGACTCAAGCACAAGGCTCTAAAGCACCCGCTCAGCAATTGGCAGATAAGATTGCCAGCATTTTTGTACCCATTGTATTGTTATTGGCTGCCCTCACTTTTGCTGTTTGGCTTATTTTTGGTCCAGACCCAGTACTGACTTATGCTTTTGTAAATACATTTTCGGTGCTGATTATTGCCTGTCCCTGCGCATTAGGCTTGGCCACGCCAATGGCAATTATGGTGGGTATTGGTAGAGGTGCGAAAGAAGGGATCCTGATCAAAGATGCAAAAGCTATTGAAAATGCATCGAAGATCACTAAGCTATTTGTGGATAAAACAGGGACTATTTCGGAAGGGAAGTTATCGGTCACTGATTTTTATACTTTCTTTCTAGAGGACAACAACCTTGAGTTCTTGAGTATTCTTAATGGCATGGAGGCTAGTTCAAGCCATCCTATTGCTGCTGCGGTCACAAACTATTTAGAGCAGAAGTACGACCTTTTTCCAATTCAGTTAAAAGAGTTAAAGAATATCCCAGGAATAGGGCTGCATGCAAGTTTGGACGGAAGTCAGTTTCAAATTGTTGGTAATGCTGGTTTGAAAAAGGTAGTTATTCCAGAGGAAGCTGAAGCGCGAATTAATGAGCAGAATAAGAAAGGGAGAACCTTGGTTTATTTTGTGAAAGACAGTGTCTTGATCGCTTTAATAGCGTTAAACGATACAGTGAAAAAGTCTTCGGCTAAACTCATTGAGCAGTTACTCGCCAAAGGGATTGAAGTAGAGATGTTGTCTGGAGACAATGAGCAAATTTGTGCTAATGTGGCGAGAGAAACGGGAATCAACCAATATCGAGCGAATCTTTTACCTTCTGACAAGTTCGAAATTGTGAAAGAGGCCAAAGCAAAAGGTCACATCGTAGCATTTGCTGGTGACGGAATCAACGATGCGCCTTCGATGGCTGAGGCTGATTTGGGCATCGCCATGAGCACAGGAGCAGATATAGCATTAGAAAGCGCTTCTGTCACCTTATTGAATGGAGATATTTCAAAAATATTTCAATTAATGTCGCTCTCTGCCAAAACCGTTACCACCATGAAACAGAATTTGTTTTGGGCATTTTTTTATAATGTCATTGCCATACCTTTGGCTGCTGGAATATTATTTCCGTTTACAGGTTTTTTACTGAACCCTATGATTGCTGGTGCCGCTATGGCTTTCTCATCAGTGTCTGTAGTTTTCAATAGTTTAAGGCTTAGATAATCAATAAGATAAGGCATGAATAAAATAGTTTCTTATATCGCACACATTTTTATTACTTTGCCGTTAGAGGGTTAAAAATTAAAGAATGAATAAAAAATATTTAGCAGTAGGAGTATCTATAATCGGGTTGTTAACCCTCATTATTGTGCTTTATAATTCTCGTTCAGTCGAGCCAAATCCTGTTCAAGATGACTTTGTAGTTGAACAAGAAGCAGAAGTAATTCCTCCTGAGTATAAATTTGGAATCTCTTTGGACGCGTATAAAACCTTAGAAGGTAAAATCAAGCGAAACGAAACTATTGCAGACATCCTTTTGCCTTACAACATCAGCAATCAAGATGTTTTTAGCCTTGATAAGCTTTCAAAAGACGTTTTCAGCGTTCGAAAATTCATTACTAATAAAGAGTACACTCTTTTTTACACTGAAGACTCGCTTAAAAAAGCAGCTTTTTTTGTGTATGAGCCTAATCCTTTAGAGTATGTTATTTATCAACTGCAAGACTCAATTGTGATTTCTAAAGAGTCAAGAGATGTTGAAATTGTCGAAAGAACAATGACTGGAAAAATCACAGTTTCATTAGACCATGCGATTAGAGAAAAAGGAGGTTCGGCCGCCTTGGTAAGTTCAGTGGCAGATGTATTTGGTTGGCAGCTTGACTTCAGGGTCCTTCAAGTAGGGGATTGGTTTAAAGTAGTGTACGAAGACAAGCGTATAGAAGGGCAGTCCATTGGTATTGGCAGAGTATTAGGGGCTGAGTTCAACCATGTAAATAACACTTACATGGCTTATGCATATGACCAAGGAAAGGGATTTGATTTTTATGATGATAAAGGAGAAAGCTTACAGCGGGCTTTTTTAAGATACCCCGTTGAATATTCTAGGATTTCTTCACGCTATAACCCAAATAGATATCACCCAGTATTAAAAAGAACTACAGCGCATTTAGGTACTGACTTCGCAGCAGTTACAGGCACCCCTATCAAGGCAGCAGCAGACGGAATCATTATTGCAAGAGGCTGGACTAACGGTAATGGTAACTATATTAAAATTCGCCATAACGGGACTTACACAACAGGATATCTACATATGTCCAAATTCAGTAGTCCAAAGAATGGGCAGAAAGTAAGAAAGGGGGATGTAATTGGTTATGTCGGTAAAACAGGCTTGGCTACAGGTCCTCACTTATGTTTCAGGTTTTGGAAAAATGGAAGACAAGTTGATTTTTTGAAAGAACGTCTTCCAGCTGAAAAACCATTGTCAAAAGATCAAATAGTTAAATTTGAAGCGTTAAAAGGCTTAATGGATAAAAGACTTAATGACATCCAATTAGATTGGCCTACCGAAGGTGTTTCGGCAAGTAGTAAGTAATTAAAAAAACAGAGGCAGAATTTTCTGCTTTTTTTATGTCAATTCCACGCCTCACAAAACTCACGCTGACATTTATTTGTCTGCTCATTCCAAGCGTGGTGAATGCGCAGAAGGTGGGGTTGGTGATGAGTGGAGGGGCAGCAAAAGGGATAGCCCATATTGGTGTACTCAAAGCGCTAGAAGAAAATGAAATCCCAATAGATTATGTGGTCGGCACCTCAATGGGGGCTGTAGTCGGATCGCTCTATTCAGCAGGTTTTAGCCCTGAAGAGATTGCTGAAATTACATTAAACCCGTCTTTTGAGGATTGGGTGACAGGTAAATCAACAGAACGCTATCAGTACAACTATACTAAATCACAAGATGATGCGTCCATCCTCTCCCTTGATTTACTTTTGAATGAAAAACTTCAGGCGACCTTTAATACGCCAATTGCTAATGACCTTATTATTAATTTTATTCTTAGTGAATACCTTGGTCAGGCAGCTCAAGCAGCGAATTATAACTTCAACAATCTCTTCGTCCCTTTTAAGGCCATAGCGGCAGAAATATTTTCCGAAAAAGTGGTCCCATTAGACTCAGGGTCACTTATGCAGGCTACACGGTCATCAATGGCCGTTCCATTCTTTTATCGGCCAATAAAATTTCAAAACAAGTATCTGTTTGATGGCGGTATCTATGATAATTTTCCAGTGGATATAATGAAAAGAGACTTTAAGCCAGATGTGACTATTGGTGTAAATGTGGCTTCTAAGAAGTCAGAATCGTATCCTTACGAAGGGGATGAGGAGATTTTAACGGACGCGCTTCTGTTTTTATTTCTGAATAAAACTGACCCCAATGACCTAGATTCTACCGATATCTATATTGAGCCAAATATGAAGCCTTTTACCGCTTTTGATTTTGATGAGGTAGAATGGCTTATCGAGGCGGGATATCAGGCCACATTAAGTAAAATGGAGAGCATTAAAAGTAAAATTTTAAGAAGGGTTCCAAAAGAAGAAATTGAACATAGTAGAACGGAATACAGACAAAACTTTGAACCCTATCAATTTGGCGCGCTGAAGCTTTATGGTTTTGAAAAAAAGCAGGGCTTGCTTATTCATTCTCTTTTAACCTTTAAAGACGGTAAACTTAATTTACAAGAGGTGCGCCAAGCTTATTTCAGGCTGGTTTCGGAACCATATTTTAAGAATGTTTATTTGAATTTCGCTTATGATGCAAAAGAAGAATTTTATGTTTTAGAACTCTACATGAAACCAACTGCAAAGAATGCGCTTTCTGTTGATGTTGGAGGGAACTTATCGACAAGAAGTGTGAGTACCCTTCATTTTGGCGTTGCTTTCAATAACTTCAATCGGTATTTAAACACTTATAAGTTTAAGGTTTCTACGGGTAGATTTTATGAGTCCGTCTTATTCTCATCTCGTTTCAATTTGAATCAAAGGCTTAGGCTCTTTTTAGAACCCTCATTTACTCTTAACCAATGGAATTACTTGAATACGGATGATTTTTTTGATACTGATTATAGCGCTACCATTCTTTCGAGGGTCGACAGGAAGCTAGGCGTAAAGGTGGGGATTGGTTCTGGTCAAAGGAGTTTATTTACCGCTGAGGCTGCCTATGTAAAGAATTCAGATAAGTTCAGTAATATATCAAATGTGGCTATTGATGAAGAGCTTGATGACTTAGAGTTCGATTCCTTTAAGGCGAAATTAAGCTATGAGCGCAATACACTCAACAATAAGCAATTTGCTACAGAGGGAGTCCGCTTTTATAGTACAGCGAGCATTGTCGCTGGCCAAACTCAGTATACTCCAGGGTCGACCTCTTTAGTTCACGTACCCAACCAAGTTCAAAGGTACATAGATAATAGAAATTGGATCTCGTTAGAGGTCGGGTTTGAAGAGTATAAAAAAGTGTCAACAAATTATACATTTGGTTGGAAAATAGAGTCAGTTTTGAGTACTCAACCCAACTTAAGAAACTACCAATCGAGTTTAATATTTGCCAAACAGTTTAACCCAATGTTTGATTCAGATACTTATTTTTTAGGTGAATATAGGGCATATAGTTATGTTGGAACGGGCATGGTACATTCTTTAAGAGTCGCCAAGAGCTTATTTTTGAGAAGCGAGTTCTACGCTTTTACGTCCTATAATAGACCTAATGATGGTTTAAATCAAACAGTGACTGACGATTTAGGCTTTAGCGAAGTACGGTTGTTCGGCATGGTGGGCATAATATATAACTCTATTTTGGGCCCTTTGACCGCAAGGGTAAATTATCTTGAAAATCCAGAGGCGCGAGTAGGGCTTTCACTGTCTTTCGGGTATATGATCTTTAGTCAAAAGTCTTTGGACTAGTAAAGCAGTTGGTTTTTGGCCTGTATCCCTTATTATTCCTTACTATATTTGATTTTTAATAATAGTCAACAATTTCGTTTCGATTCTCTGCCATATGAGGTTTACAGTGTGTGCTCTTTTATGGGTGTCTTTTTCTTTTGTTATTTCTGCCCAAAATACTGTGCAGTGGGCTTCAAGGGTAATGGATTATTCTTCAGAGTTATCAGAACTGCAGGGATCTGCTAGACAAGCGTTAGGTCACCCTAATATTTTACCCGCTGGTGGAGATAACCCTAGTGCTTGGTCGCCATTCAATCCAAATACTATCGATTTCTTAAAAGTACAGTTCGACATAGCAATGCCTATTGAGCAACTGGCTATTGGTGAAACCTTTAATCCCGGAGCGATTAGAGAAATTTTTTTCTACGATGAAGATGACAAGGAATATTCTGTGTATACAAAAAAACCAGGGCCAATTGTACAGCCTTTTAGGATGTTTCGGATTTTTTTCGATCGAACAGCCTATAACGTCAAAGCGATCAAGTTAGTGATTGACGGAAGCTCAGTCGATGGATATGTAGCAATAGATTGTATAGGTGTATCGAACTCTAGAGAACCTATTGATGCTACAATCAACTTAATGCCTAATATTAATACTAAATTGGTAGTGTACAGATTAAATGACTTGGTCAATAGTACGAGTCGTGAGATTGGACCATTAATGACTCGTGATAAGAATACACTTTACTACAGCAGAAGAGGCCATCCAGAAAATGTTGGTGGTGAAGAAGACCTTGAAGATATATGGTATGCTGATTATGACCCTAAGACCAACGATTGGGGGCAAGCAAAAAATATCGGGGATGTATTAAATAATACTGACCCCAACTTTATAAGCTCGTTTTTGCAAGAGGACGAAGAACTGATTATTTTAGGAAATGAGTACCTCCCTGGCGGAATGAACTATGGCTTGTCTAAAAGCCTTCGAACATCAGATACCACATGGACTAAACCTGAAAACCTTAAGATTTTTAATGATGTTAACGTTCATCGAAATGTAAACTTCTGGTTGACGCCTGATAGTGAGGTATTAATAATTTCAGAAGAGGGAAGGGGAACAGAGGGGGTTCGAGATTTATATGTGAGCTTTTTACAGAAGGATGGCTTGTGGACTGAGCCATTGCACATGGGACCAGTAATTAATTCTGCTGGTGAAGAAGAGGCACCATTTCTTTTACCCGATAAGAAAACACTTTTCTTCACTTCCGAAGGACATAGCGGCTATGGTAAAAAAGATATTTTCGTTACCAGAAGGCTTGATAACTCGTGGACCAGTTGGACGGAACCTGAAAACTTGGGGCCTGTAATTAATTCAGAGGTTGATGATGCCTTCTTGTTTATTCCTCAGGATGGTTCTTATGCTTATTTCTGTAGAGATGTGGAGGGGAATGACTTAGATATACATTCTTTGACCTTACCTTTGGTTACTAAGCAACTAAGGCTGGTAACGCTCTGTGGTAAAATTATTGACCCAGAAACGCAAGAACCACTAGACGCGGAAGTTGTTTTCGCCAGACTCCGTGATGGTGTTGAAGTGGGGCGCGTAAGAACAGACGTAGCGGGTAACTATTGTATTGAATTGCCAGCAGATGAGATATATAGTTATCGAGCAGAAATACCGGGCTTTATTCCTGTAGGCTCTACGATAGATTTATTAGATATTTCAGAGATCAATGTTTATGCGGTAACGCTCGACAAGCTTGATTTGGATAGTGCGGATTTGGCCACTGGTGTACCGATTAGTGTACCGAATGATATTCTTCGAGCAGTAAGTTTAGACTTGAAATTACCAGAGATTAAACGTGATACTTTTGCGATACTTAATGCTCAAAGAAGAGAATTAGGTCAGCCAGAGATCTATTCAAATGCAATAGTAAGTGGCGTTCAGGCGCCAATCATAAATTTAAATGCTCAGATTGTAAAAGCGGCACCGGGTGCTAGTTTTATCATAAGGAATGTATTTTTCGACTTTGATTTAGACCTACTGAAACCTAGGTCATGGACAGAGATAAGAAACCTTGCTAAGTTTATGAACGACTACCCCACAGCGGTGGTAGAGCTAGGAGGCCATACTGACAGTTATGGAACACTAGACTATAATGTAGACTTATCTCAAAGGAGAGTAAAGTCCGTTCGTGAGGCGTTGGCCACTTTAGGGATAAAAGAAGATAGACTGAAGTTCGTTTCGTACGGTGAAACCAGGCCATTGACCACCAATAGAACCCGAGTTGGGAGAGCGATCAACAGAAGAGTTGAATTCAAGATATTGAGTATGTAATTACTTGGTTTGACTGATTTTATTCTCACGGACATGAGAGATGTAATGATTTAAGGCACTCTGCTTTGCTTTCTTACTTAACTCCTCACTAAATAATATTTCATTAATAACTAACTGCATAAGATATTTCATTCTAAGTGAGGGATAAAACTGGTCTGCCTCAATAGCATAATTTAACGAAGAAATAAGCTTTAAGTTTTTATGATTTTCTATTGCTCTATTATATCGCTGTAAGCCTGCTAATTCTGTTAAACCAATGGTGTTCTGAATTTTCGAATTTGGCACGCCATTATTACCACTGGCAATCGCTACCATTTCTCCACTAGAATTTCCCTTAGTGTACCTTTCGAGCGCATCATTTATGTCTTGATTTCGGTATAAAAACCCGCTAGAAGCTAGTGTTGACTCTAAAAGAATACTCGTGTTGCCGTAATAAACCTTAAGGTAAACATGATTGGAAAGTTCAACAGCTTCGTTCTTATAACCGAAATGGGTAAGAATGAGCGCATAGGTAATAGTGCCGGAGAGGCAACCGTATTTGCCGCTAAGCATTGTGTCGCCAAAGTCTGAATATAGACTGTATCTATTTAACCTTTTTCTGTGCGTCTTGAAGAATATTTTGCTGAGAAAGGAATGATCGTTAGGCTCTTTGAGTCTTGTCGCCTCTAAGCGGTCAATCATTGAAGTAAAACTGTCAATGATTTCATTTCGGTCTAAAGAGTCTTCTTGGTTTATGAATAACTCAACCTTTCGAAGTGTACTCTCTAATCGCGTTGCTTTCTGATCGATGACTTGAGAAAATAGGCTATTTTGGACAAATCCAAAAAGTATTAATAGCCATATGTTTCCTCTTTTTATCATAGGTGAAGGTGGATTAGCTTGAGTCTTCGATCCAACATTAACATTAAGGTAACATTAGCGTAACATAAGAACAAGTAAATTAACATTTAATTTATTTTGAGTTCATTTGAGAAAGTCTTCTGCCCCCCTGTCTATTGTTAGACCGTTTGTGCTGAAAACTATTGTGAATACGGCTTAAAATCCACTTCTTCGCTTATTCGTTAAGCATCATATGGCAAAGAAACCTTCTCAAGAAATTGCTAAATCAATTAGAAACTATCGAAAAATACATCGGTATGCAGGCTTGACGCTTGCCTTACTTTTATTGATTAGTGCCATTACTGGGATTTTATTGGGGTGGAAAAAAAATGTGAGTATTCTTCAACCGGTAACAGAGAAGGGTCAGAGTTTAGACTTGAATGAATGGAAGCCAGTGCAAGATTTATCAGCCACAGCTTTGTTGGCAGTAGACTCTTTAGGTTTAACAGCTTCGAATCTTGATAGAATTGAATACCGACCAACAAAAGGTATAGCAAAAGTAATATTCGATACAGGCAGTTGGGAAGTTCAAGTAGATGCTACAAACCTCCAAGTGCTTTCAGTGGCAAAGCGTAATTCAGACTGGATTGAGCAAATTCATGATGGCAGTATTATCTCTGATTTTTTTAAGCTTGTCTCTATGAATTTTCTAGGTTTCGGCCTCATCATTTTATTATTTACTGGCTTCTATCTATGGTATGGTCCCAAAAAAATAAGAAAGATTAAATCTTAAAGGAGGGATTTATAAATCTTATAATTTGTTCTCTCGTTGTCTTAAGAGTAAATTATTTCGGTACTTCGTATAAAATTTCCATTGTTATGAAACGATTTTTCAAAATGCTCTTTGGCTTCATTGCAGTGCTCTTCTTGGCATTGTTACTGATTCCTATTTTTTTCAAGCAAAAAATTCAAGACTTAATCATTACTGAATTTGATAAAAATACTGAAGCCACTCTATTTTTTGATGTCGATAATTTTGGTTTATCTCTAATCAGCAACTTCCCTGATTTTACGGTGAGCATGGGGGATTTTGGCATACTTGGGAAAGGAGTATTTGAGGGGGATACCCTCGTTAATGTTAAGAACCTTGAGGCAAGAGTCAATCTAAGCGATGTACTCTTTAAAGAAAAAATGAGCATTAAAGGAGTCAGCCTAGACTCTCCAGACATCACTGTCATTGTTTTAGAAGACGGGACAGCGAATTACGATATCGGTAAGGCCTCAGCAGGACCTGTAGAAAACGAAAATTCAGAAGAAGGCTCATTAAGTTTCGCGCTCAATTCTTTCGCTGTGACCAACGGAGGTTTTATCTATTATGATCAATCTGTAAAAGTCTTTACGCAACTTAATGGCATCAACGTAGCTGGAAAGGGCGATTTTGCCTCAGACATTTTTGATCTGGTGGCGAATGGCAAAGTGGATCAAGCAACAGTCACTTATGAAGGAACTGAATATGTTACCAATAAATCTGTAACCGTAGCTATGATTTTAAGTATGGACTTACCGAACTCAAAATATACCTTCAAAGAAAATGAGTTTCTGATCAATGAATTTCCGTTATCCGTAAATGGTTTTTTTACCATGCTTGATGATTCTTATGGAATGGATCTATCATTCAGTTCGCCTTCTTCAGACTTCAAAAAAATATTCTCGCTAATTCCTGGCGCATATACAGAGAGCTTTGCTGATGTGAGTGCTACCGGTAATGTTGCCTTTGCTGGTAGAGTTAACGGGACGTATTCAGACAATGAAATGCCGGCCTTTGGCTTCAATCTAAACGTAGACCAAGGCGCTGTTCAGTATCCTGATTTGCCTCAGTCTATCCAAAATATAGTTGTGGATCTTAGTATAGATAATAGAACAGGTGTCATTGAAAATACGATGATTGACCTTAAAAAATTCAACGTGGATTTCGGTAAAAATCCATTCTTTGCTAAGCTGAAAGTAGCTAACCTGAAAGACTACCCAATTGTCGCAGATATGCATGGAACCCTGAATTTAGCAGATATTAATGCAATGATTCCTATGGAAGGCCTGAATCTAGAGGGCCTATTATCCATAGACGCAACGGCCAATGGTAAGTATGATAGTCTTAGGTCTATCATTCCTCAGCTGAATATTAAGTTGGGCCTGGTGAACGGTAAAATTCAATCGGCCGAGTTACCAACACCTTTAGAAAGTATCAATGTTACTGCGGCAATTTTAAATTCAACGGGAAATATCGATGACACTAAAATTAGTGTGACTCACATGGATTTCATACTAGATGGCCAGCCCTTTCAGGCCACATTGGATTTAGAGAATCCAGATAACTTTCAGTGGGATGCCACGGCAAAAGGTACTTTAGATTTGGCAAAGCTTTTAAAACTCTATCCAATGGAAGGTATTGATGTCTCGGGTGTTATCGTTGCTGATCTACAGTCTAAGGGTAAGATGAGTGATGTTGAGGCAGGTAGATATCAGAATTTGGACACAAAAGGAGTAATGCAAGTACAAAACTTGGTTTACACCGATGCCGAAATGGGTAAAACCTTTAAGATTATTTTGGCCAATTCATCATTCGATAAGAAAGACATCAACCTAATAGAAATGAAAGGTTCAGCAGGGGAGACTAACTTCCGCGCGACAGGAAAGATAGAAAACTACATGGGCTTTGCCTTAAACAACGAGGTACTCAAGGGAAACCTTAAGGCTTCGGCAGATGTGTTGAATGTTAATGAATGGATGACCACATCAGACGAAGATGTTGTTGATGAAACAGGCGAGCCGTTGCAGGTGCTAAGAATTCCGAAAAACGTTCTTTTCGATATGAATGCCTCGGTTGGAAAGGTGATGTATGATAAGCTTGAACTAAAAGAAGTTAAAAGTGCCTTGACAGTTAATGAGGGTAAGGTAAGTTTAGAGAATACCACAATGAAAACGCTCAAGGGTACAGTGGGCTTAAAGGGGTCCTATGACAGCAAGCCTCAAAAACCACTTTTTGACTTTGGGTTTAAGGTGCAAGAAATTTCAATACCAGCCTCTTTTCAAAGTATTGACATGATTCAAAAACTGGCACCTCTGGCTGAGAAAATGAGTGGGTTGATGTCTACAGATTTCTCGATGGCTGGAGCGCTTGGTGCGGATATGATGCCTGATTATACGACACTGACAGGCGGTGGCTTAATTCAAATCCTGCAGGCCAGTCTAGACCAAGACTCAAAATTTGTCACCGGTTTAACTTCGTTGACTAAGCTCTCTAAGCTTTCGACTTCTACTTTGGAAAAAGTGAAGATGTCTGCGGAAATTAGGGACGGTCGTTTATTCATAAAACCATTCGATGTAAACTTAGGAGACTACAAAACGACTATTGCTGGGAGTACTGGAGTTGATGGATCAATCGATTATACTTTGGGGATGGATGTACCTTCAGGGCAGATAGGAACACAGCTAAATGGTTTATTATCACAGGTAACGGGTACATCTGCCTTGGCTGGTAATACAATAAGATTAAACATTGGAGTTGGAGGCACTTATGGCATCCCTGAGTTTGGTCTTAGAGGTGTTGGTGTTGGTGCTGGTGATGGCACGAGTGTTAAAAGTGCTGTGGCGGCCTCTGTAAAGACAAAGGTAGAAGAGAAGAAAGGGGTGGTAAAGCAACAGGCAGAAGCTAAGGTAAACCAAGCTAAAGATTCTGCAAATACGGTGATTGATGCAAAAAAGGTGGTGCTGAAGGCGCAAGCCGACTCTTTATTAAAATCTCAGAAAGACAGTATTGCTACTAATTTGGCTACGAAAATGGGGGTCAACAAAGACAGTGTAGATAAGAGTTTAGAGGAGGCTAAGAAAAAAGCGGAAGGCGTATTGAAAGGACTTCTTAAAAAGAAGAAGAAAGGCAATTAGAATATAGACTCAAATATTTTTGGTTTCAATATTGAGTAACTCGCCTAAAATTGTATTGGGCGAAGTTTTTTGCGCTCGATGAGTAGAATTGATTACCCTCTATAATTTCTTAGTCATATTAAATCATGATGGGGGCGTAACATTTCTCGCTTCGCATACATCTTACTTATGGTGACCGTTGATATAATTGGACTTAACAATTCCTAAGCATTCGATCGCTAGACTTAACAATCTGATAAATAATGAATTACCTAGAAGACACATTGAAATCGTAATTTCGTATTGTAAATGAAAGCATCTCCCCATATAGAATTCGGTACAGGTTATGTACAAATTTCTAAACTGCCTTTTGACCAAGCCTTAAAGTTGAGGGAGTGGTTACCACAAACTAGTTTTATCAACTTGTTTTCTGATAATTCAATTCACAAAGATTGTATTCAATATTCAGAATATGAGTATTGGTTCGATTTCCAATTTAACAGTGAGCCTGAATACGAGTTTGGTGTTTAGCTATGGGAGGTTATTTCCATCCATTTTTATTAATGGAATCAATACTTAATTCAACTTTTTCGCGAAGCCTATTTTTAAAATCAATTAGCTTTTCTGCTACTGTATTGTCAAAAGTGCCTATGATTTGGGCCGCTAAAATCCCTGCATTCTTAGCACCATCTAGTGCTACGGTAGCCACAGGAACACCACCTGGCATTTGAAGAATTGACAAAACAGAATCCCATCCATCAATGGAGTTACTCGATTTAATGGGTACTCCAATCACAGGTAACGTAGTTAAAGAAGCCACCATTCCAGGCAGATGTGCAGCACCACCGGCACCCGCTATAATTACTTTGAGTCCCTTTGACTTGGCTGCTTCAGCATATTCTACCATTCGGTGAGGGGTTCTATGAGCGGAAACAATCGTCAAATCAAATTCAACGCCTAGCTCTTCGAGAACATTTGCGGCTTCTGACATGATTTTTAAATCAGATTGGCTTCCCATAATTATACCTACTATTGGAGTTGTCATGCCTTTATTTTTAATTGAGTTTTTACAATGTTAATCTTTTCCCTGAGACTTGTCATATCCTTGGCTGTGACCGTAGCGTGGCCCATTTTACGGAATGGCTTAGTGATCTTTTTACCATAAAGATGGACGTGAATGCCCTCTTGTGCGAGTACAGACTCCATTCCCTCGTACACCGCGGATCCTTCAAAGCCATCTTCTCCCAAAAGGTTAATCATTCCAGCGGGTGTTTTAATCTTCGTGCTTCCTAAAGGAAGATTTAGAATAGCCCTTAAATGCTGTTCGAATTGAGAAGTTTCGTTGCCCTCTATAGTCTGGTGGCCACTGTTGTGGGTTCTTGGAGCAATTTCGTTCACGAGTATTTCGCCTTCTTTCGTTAAAAACATCTCTATCGCCAAGAGGCCAATAAGCTCAAGCTTTTCGATCAAGTTCTTGGCTATTGCCTGCGCCTTTTCCTCTATCTGTGGGCTTATTGTAGCAGGTGAAAAGAGGTATTCAACGAGGTTATGTTCAGGATGAAAGACCATCTCTACAGTGGGATAGCATTCCACCTCACCCTTGAGGTTGCGAGCTGCGATTACGGCAATTTCTTTCTCAAAAGGAATAAGCTTTTCCACAAACCCGGGTGCATCGAAGGCTTTCGCTAAATCTTGCTCAGAACGAACCATCTGAACCCCTCTACCGTCATAACCGCCTGTTGCTAGTTTGTTTACAAAGGGGATAAACGATTTTTGTTGTGCAACATCTTCTTTGTTCGAAGTTTCTATAAAATCCGCTGTGGGTATGTTGTTTTCTTTGTAGAATCTCTTTTGAAGTGTCTTATTTTGAATCAACTCAATCAATTCTGGCTGAGGAAAGACTGCAATACCTTCCGCCTTCAATGCCTTTAAGGCTTGGGTATTAACGTTTTCGATTTCGATGGTCACAATATCTTTGTCCTTTCCGAAAGCGTAAACGGTGTCAAAATCTGTCAACGAACCTTGCGTAAACGAGGAAGCGATAGATTTACACGGAGCGTTGACATCTGGGTCGAGCACATGCACATTAAAGTTAAAGTCAATTGCAGACTGAATCATCATTCTGCCAAGTTGACCTCCCCCTAAAACACCTATTTTATAATCTGAATCAAAAGCCGACATGGATTTGTTTTGTGGAATACGGTCAAATTTAATCAATAATTTCTATACCCATTTTCTGCATGAGCTTGGTTGCGTTGAAGCTTTTACAAATACCAGGTGTAAGTGTATAATCAAAAATAATATCATCATTTTCAATCACACTATTGAAGCTATAGTTTTTAATGCCCTCTAATTCTGTAGTGATTTTGCCTAAAGTTAAATCGTGTGTAGACACAAAGCCAAAAGCATCAGCCTTATTCAGCTGCCTAATTAACGCGGTCGCACCTGTATGTCTATCCTCAGAGTTAGTACCCTTCAACACTTCGTCTACCATAAATAGAGTCGGTAATGCTTGATTGATAGAGCCTAAGAGTTGCTTGAGCCTTTTAAGTTCAGCATAAAATGAAGAAACGCTTTCTTCAAGGTCATCTTGCGTGCGCATGCTTGTAAACACTTGTAGTTTAGAAATTCTCATGCCTACTGCACAAACGGGTGCTCCCATAAGTGCCAGTACAGAGTTTACTCCAACAGTTCTTAAAAAGGTGCTCTTCCCACTCATGTTAGAGCCGGTGATAAGGCAGATCCCACCTTTTCCGCTAAAATTAAACGAATTACTCACCCTTTTACTGGCGTTGATCATTGGATGTCCCATTTTTTCAGCAGAGATTTCGAATGGGCTTTCAACAATCTTCGGGAAGTTTAAATCAGGATTTGAGTGAAGGAAACCACCTATGCTATTAATCACTTCAACTTCACCAATGGCTTCGAACCAAACCCCGATATCATCTTTTGTCTTCTTTTTCCATTTTTCAGCCTTAATAAGTAAGAACACATCTAACAGCAATAGAAAATTGAAGATTTGATATATCATGTTAGCCCGGTTATGTAGGTTATCTAAAATAAACTGGAGCTGTTTTATGGTAACCGATGCCTTGTTGTGTTCGCTATTAAGCTTCGCTTTTAATTCAGTTAAAAGAGGAGCACTAAATTTCTGTTTTTCAATAAGTCCAATTTGGGCCTGATAGGCTTTCAGTACCTTGTTGCCTTCAATAGTCTGTTTGTATATTTCACTCGCCCTTTGAAAAGTTGAGCTTAAAATACCCATGTTGATTAAAATCATCAACAATGGTAATCCAATGGGTGCGACACCAAAAGCGGATAGTGCTATGGCACAAACCATTGCAATTGGCATCAATACTATTACGATATGGTAGAATTTTTGATTGAGGATTGTGTTTTTAGTTTTAATCCAATCAAGTAAAGGCAGAACACTTCCTTTTTCGTTTTGATATGCCATGCCAACCGCTTGAATATCTTGTCTCCATTCAATAAGAGGACTTACCTCTTTGATGGCCGTCTGTCTCTTTATGATTTCTGGACGGTTTTCAGGAATACTTAGCCACTGGGCTAATTTCTGTTTTCCGAATTCTGTAGAAGTACGGTTGAGTAATTGAAAAATAGAATGCTTACCAAAAATATCTAAGTCAATGTGGTATTCATGAATTGGCGTGATGAATTCTTCTCCTGCATCGAGGCTAGAGAACTTCATATTTAACCTTAAAACTTCGTCCTCATTAATTTTTAAGAGCGCCTCTTTGATCAAAAGTTGTGATTTTACCTTAATATGCTTTTTGAAGAGATAAAGGAATAGCCCCACAAAAACTATTGACGTTATGGTAATGCCTTCCGTGAACTTGGCATTTGCACTGAGGGTGATTAAAACAAGTGCCACTAAAAAGAGACCTACTCTTGCCCAAGCCAGGTTAGTCGATGTTTTTTTTAGCCGATTCTTTTCTTGCTCAAATTGCTTAACTCTTTCTGAATAGTCGTTTGTCATATGATTGCGTGAAGCTAGGGCTTTCTGTAAATGGCTTTTTATATTCCCATCAAACTTATTAATTGGGAATAACACTTCTACTGAAAATCTTCATTAATTGTTCCAACAAAGGCCAGATGGTTAGAAATTGTTTTTTCTTTTTAACTTCAAAGTCTTTTAAAGTTAAAACTGAGTGCCGATTAACGAGAGTCAATTACTGCTAGCATTTTCTCAAGGGGATAGAAAAGCTTTTGAACAACTGTTCAATACTTACTATCAGCCAACCTGTCGTTATGTGCAAAGGATTATTCGCGACTCTGATACAGCAGAAGAGATCGCACAAAGCACTTTTGTCAACCTTTGGGAGAAGAGAGAAATGCTGCACGAGGATATTAGTTTCAAGGCCTACCTCTTTAGAGCGGCCCATAATACAGCGCTTAATTACATTAAACATCAGAAAATAGTAATCAAGTATGCCACAAAGCATCAGGATTCTATTCAAGAGATTAAGGCGAGTTATGTTAGCCATCAGCCAGATTTTGAGCTTCAAAAAAGAATTGAAAAATCTCTCAAAAGCCTTCCGCCACAGTGCCAAAAAGTGTTTAGGATGAGTAGGGAAGAAGGGCTAAAATATCATGAAATTGCAATTGAATTGGGCATCTCTAAAAAGACAGTAGAGGTACATATGGGTAAGGCTTTAAAAATATTAAGAATTGGGCTGAAAGATTATTTATCTTTTTTTCTGCCCTTGGTAGTTTTTTTATAGGGGAATAAATTGTCAGCGTTGTTACTAAGGTTGACAGAAAGCACAAAGTAATGGAAGAATTAGTAGCCAAGTACTTGGCTAACGAATTAAATGCGAACGAAAGGACGAACTTCGAATCACAATTGATCGAAAACGAAGCGCTCAGCCTTGAATTAGAGGCTCAGTCAATGATCTATGAGCTAACCGATCGTATGGATAGTCCTGTATTCGATAGTGAATCTGCTTGGGCTAAAGTTGATCACAAGACTAAAGAATCAAAAGTAATTGGAATAGAAAAGCCTAAGTACACTTTTATAAAGATTGCTGCGGTGCTTTTGGTCGTGGCAATAGCGGGATTTCTTGTGGTAGAAAACAATAAAACTCCTGCTACAGATGGAAATCAATTAGAGTTAATCTCTGCTACAAATGAATTCAAAGAATATACACTTCCTGATGGTTCTGTAGTAAAGCTGAACGCAAGTTCAATTTTAAAGCTGGCCTCTGATTTCGGTGAAGCCAACCGTACTGTGAGCTTAGTAGGGGAAGCAAATTTTGACATTATTAGAAACGAAAACCTTCCCTTCATTATTCAGGCAGGAAATGCGAAAGTAAGAGTACTAGGTACTAGTTTCAATTTGACAACCAACCTCAATCAAAGTATCGAACTTAATGTTACCGAAGGAAGCGTAGAGTTTTCTTCAATTAAGAATGAAAAGATTACCGAGAAAGTTGTCAGAGGAGAGATGGCCATGATGGATAAAACGGGCCAGTCGATTAAAAAGGAAACTATTAAAAACACCAACTACAGCGGATGGTGGACAAAGAGGTTTGAATATGAAAACACCTTTTTGGCCGAAGTAATTAGAGACTTAGAGGATGCCTATCGGGTAAAAATTGAGTACAATAAAGAAATTTCAAGCTGTCCCATTACTGGAACTTACGAGAATAAATCTATCAAAGAGATCATAGATTTAATCGATGTCACCTTTCCTACCATCACAGTTATCTCTTTCAAAGAAAATCGAATAAAATTAGAAGGAAACGGATGTACTAATTAAATTAGTGCATGCGCAGGAAATTTCTGGTTTCCATCTACATACTTTGGTGTATTAGCGGTCATGCACAGAGTGTTAATGATTCGCTTTTAGACCGTGAGGTTACTATAAGCTTTAATAAAGTATCGCTTAGCGCAGCATTGCGTCAAATCAACAGGCAAGTCCATGTTAATTTTTCCTACAATAGCAGTATAATTCCGAAGACTGAACGCATCTCAGCTGATTACAATCAAGCAACTCTTCGCGATGTGCTAACTGATTTATTGGATGAAGCTAACCTCTACTTTAGGGAGGTGAGCGGAACCATTATTATCCTGAAAAGAATATTGACTGACCGAGAGATCATCGGGCGGGTAGTGGACGCCAAGACACAAGCCCCTTTGCCTTACGCCAATGTCTTTATCGATAATAGTACACTGGGCGCAGCGACCAATGTTGTTGGTGAATTCATTATCAAAGACATTCCTTACATCGCTTTCAACCTCGTTACCTCTTATGTTGGCTATACTTCTAAAACCATTAGATTCAATAATTCTCAAAAGATAGATCAAGGTAAGTTTATTATCGAGCTTGAAATAGAGGAGAAAGCTTTGGATCCTTTCCAGATTACGGCTAGAAAGACGCGGTTGCAACGAAGAAGGGATAGGAAATTACTAAAAAGATTTGAGGAGGACTTTTTGGGGCGTGATGGTAATGCGAAAGATAGTAGAATAGTCAACCCTGAAGTATTAGAACTTTACCTGATTGATTCTCTTGATAATTACGAGGTAAGCGCGACTGATATTCTTTTTATTGAGAATTATGCCATGGGTTATCGAATAGGCTACCTGTTGGAAGAATTCTCTTTCAAAAATGGCATTAAAACCACCATCGGTAAAGCACAGTTCAAAGAGTTAGAGGCAAAATCGAAGAAGCAAAATCTCAAATGGGATGAGGCTAGGTCAAAGGCATATCATGGGTCCGTCAATCATTTTTTGAATTCAATGATGGAGAATAAGTTGACTGAAGAAGGGTTTTCCGTTAATGTTGTTCAATTTGATTCTGTTACTTCAGAATACAGTACTCCATTAAATCCTCCATCAGCGGCTGAGATTATTAGCCTTACTCCTACGAATAAAGAGTTCGAATTTAAACTTAACGTAAAGTCGAATATTGAAGTGACCTACAAACATGGTTATGAAGACGAAGAGTATAAAAAACTCTACAGAAGTAAGTCTAAAACAGGCAATTACAAATACACAGATCAGAAGTCACGCTCAACTATTTCTCTTTCCAATGACCAAAGCCTTACCAGTTATCAAGTAGTTGGATTGGACATTAGTGACGTGCCATTATTTCAAAAATCGGTAATTCTTTTTCAGCAGGGTCAACCGATAATCATTTCTTACCCAGGGTACTTTGCAAGTAAGCGCTCGGCTCTTTACCTAGGCTGGTGGACTTGGGGGGGCTTCTCGGTAAAGCTTCCACTCAATTATAAACCTGAGAATTAAGAAAAAATGTTGTAGGTGATTAATGCGGAGAGGTAGGCCACAGCGGTCATAAAAACCATTTGAATCATTGGCCATTTCCAACCCTTAGTTTCTCTGTAGACTATAGCAAGTGTGCTCATGCACTGCATTGCAAAGGCATAAAAAACCATGAGCGAAAACCCTACCGCTGGTGAATACATTGGTTCACCAGTTTCTGCATTCTTTTCATTCCTTAGCTTTTCTCGAATCGTTGTTTCACTTTCCTCACTGGTCCCAATACTGTAAATAGTAGACATTGTGCCTACAAAAACTTCTCGCGCTGCAAAAGAGGTTATTAAAGCAATACCGATTTTCCAATCGTAACCTAAAGGCCTAATGGCAGGCTCTATCAGCTTCCCAAATGATCCTGCTATTGAGTGCTCTAGTTTGTAGGAATTAAGTGCGATTTCATATTCTTCATCGGTTGCTTGCGACCCAACTTGAAGCTTTACATTTGATTCTGCATTTTTAAAATCATCGCTCCAACCGTAGGAGGCTAGTACCCAAAGAATAATAGAGATCGCTATAATTACCTTACCAGCTTCAAAAACAAAGGTTTTGGACTTGTCGTAAATCGTTAAACCTATGTTCTTCCAACTTGGAATTTTATAACCGGGTAATTCCATGATGAAATAAGACCGCTCTTTAGTTTTCAACAAAAACTGCATCACAAATGCTGAACCAATGGCAGCAAGAAAACCGAGTAAATAAAGCGCTTGAAGAACAAGGCCTTGTAAGTTAAAAATGCCGAGAACGCTTTCTTCAGGTACAACCAGGCCAATAAGAATGGCATAGACAGGGAGTCTTGCGGAACAACTCATAAATGGAGTTACAAAGATAGTGATGAGTCTATCTTTCCAGTTTTCTATGTTTCGAGTTGCCATAATTGCAGGGATGGCACAAGCCATACCACTGATAAGAGGGACTACAGATTTTCCGTTGAGACCGAATTTTCTCATGAATTTATCCATCAGAAAAACCGCTCGCGACATGTAGCCGCTTTCTTCTAAGAGCGCAATAAAGGCGAATAAGATTGCGATTTGAGGAATAAAAACGAGTACTCCCGCTAAACCAGCCAAAATACCATCGGTGATTAAATCGGTAATGACTCCCTCAGGCAGAACGTCACGGACAAGGTTGCTGAACTCCGCAATACCACCTTCAATCCAGTTCATTGGAGCCTCTGCCCAAGCAAATATCGCCTGAAAGATCAGCAGTAAGAGCATGAAGAAAATCAGATAACCTAGCACTGGGTGGGTGACTATGCGGTCTATTTTTTCTGTAATTGATTTTTTGAGAGGATCTTTGGAGTTCTTTATATTCCTATCGACTATATCCGATATCAGTTGATACCTACCGAGTGTTTCTTGGGTTTGTGTTGGTACGTCATAAAAACCATTATCAGTTTTGATTTTATCTATGATCTGCTTTTCCTTTTCGGAAAGAAAGTTTAATCGAACCGACTGTTGCGCAAATTGATAAGCCCTATAGTTTTCCTCCAACTGAAAATCCTCCTTGATCTTATCAATTGTGCGGGGGGCGAGTTCGTAAGTATCATAAAAGGGCCTTTTACTTCTGATCAATGGTTTTGTAAGCGCCTCTTTAAGTACGCTAATGCCATCACCAGAGTGAGAATTGGTAGGAACTATTTTTATTCCTAAGTCAATAGAAAGCCCTCTTAAATCTATGTTCAGCTGTTTAAGCTGAGCAACATCCATCATGTTTAAAACCAAGACTAATGGAATCCCTAAGTCTCTAATTTGTGTAAAAAGAAGAAGGTTTCTTTTAAGGTTCGAGGCGTCTGCAACAACAATAACCTTATCTGGGTGCTGAGGATGGTTAAAGTCAAGCAGTACATCTTGCACTACTTGTTCGTCTAGTGTTTTGGGATAGATGCTATAAGTACCAGGCAAATCAATGATTTCAGCTACCGAGCTATCGGGTAGTTTACAGAAGCCAGATTTTTTGTCTACTGTAACCCCAGGGAAGTTTCCTGTCTTCTGATTTAAGCCAGTAAGTAGATTGAATAGTGTTGTTTTGCCAGAGTTTGGATTCCCAACAAGGGCTATTTTAATTTTTTTGGCCTTCGACATACTTTCTAGTCTTCAATCATAATACAGGCCGCTTCTGCTTTTCTTAGCGATAAGCAATAGCCCGCTACCCCTATTGCTATTGGGTCACCAAAGGGGGCTATCAAGTCGACTGACACCTCTGTACCGGGTAAGCATCCCATTTCCATTAACTTTACCGAAAGGGTATCATCACTAAATCCCTTAATGATTCCTTTCTCATGTTTTTTTAGTTGGTCGAGGCTTTTCACAAGCTTTATGCTTATTTAGATTAATTATAAACAAATGCAATTTAGCAGAGCCATTCATTATAACAAAATTGTGGTTCTATTTACATCCATGTTTTTTATCCAAGTCATGAAGCCTTAGGAACCAAAATTGTTTTATGAACATTATCAGAACGAATGAAAGAGTTTAATTCGATGAACAAAAAAGCGAAAAATGAGAAAGTAGAAAAGGACAAACCTGAATTGAAAGCGGCAGTTATCCCTATAAAAAAAGAGGAACTTATGGAGGATCCGTTTGATTTTGGTGGATTGCCTAAAGATGTGCCGTTTAAAAGCAACCTTGGCTGCGGGGGGTAGGCTTATTCGGTATAATAAACACGCTTGACCCGGTCACTTACATTGGTAAGGATTTCATAAGGAATAGTCTCTGCCTTGAGTGCAAGCTCAGAGATGGTTGGCCTTTCTCCGAAGACTATTACCTCATCTCCTTCTTCAGCTTCAATATCAGAGATATTTATCATTGTCATATCCATGCAGACATTGCCAATCACTTTTGCGGGCTTTCCATTCACTAAAACCTCACCGTTGCCATTGCTGAAGATTCTTGAAAACCCATCAGCGTAACCAATTGCTATGACTGCCATTCTAATGTCGGTTTCAGCTATTCCCTTTCTTCCATAGCCTATGGATTCACCTTTTTTCAAATTGCGGATTTGAGAAATAATTGTTTTGAGTGTACTTATTGGTTTTAAGTCTTTTTGAAGAATTCCGTTCGGTTCAATGCCATAAAGCCCTATTCCAAGCCTTACCATATCAAACTGATAATTGGGAAATCGTGTAATACCTGCTGAGTTTAGTGCGTGTTTTAGGGTGGTAATTTGAAGTGAGTGTTCAATTTTTTCTGCTGCAATTCTATAGGTTTCGAGCTGTTGAAGAGAAAAATCTACATGGGCCTCATCATCTGCTGCAGCTAAGTGGGTGTAGATACTTTGAACCTTCAGATGTGATAGTTTTTTGATTTGTTCAACTAGAGCATCAATACTCTCTGGGTTAAACCCGAGCCTATTCATGCCTGTATTGATAGTAAAGTGACCTTTCAATTGCACATTCTTTCTCAGATAGAATTCAGAAAAAGACTTCAGCTGACTAAAGCTGTATATTTCTGGCTCAATATTATAGTTGATTAGGTTGTCGAGATCCTCTTCGGCTGGGTTGATTACCATTATCGGTAAGTTGATGCCCGCTTTTCTGAGCTGAACCCCTTCGTCAACATAGGCAACACCTAGATAATCTACTTTATGAAATTCGAGCAAACTTGCTATTTCAGCACCACCGCTTCCGTAGCCAAGTGCTTTTACCATAATTAAAAGCTTTGTCTTAGGGTTGAGTTGCTTCCGATAAACATTAAGGTTGTGTGTTAAATGATCTAAATTAATTTCTAGAACAGTGCTATGAATTTTTTCTACTAACTGTTTCACGATTCTTTCGAAACCGAATTCTCTCGCACCTTTGATTAGGATTACCTCTTTTTCAAAGACTTTAGGAGAGTGCTCTAAAAAGGACAATGTAGATTCAAAAAACTCGCTATTTTTTGGGAAGAGGTCTTGAAATGTTTTCATCTCACTCCCAATGGCGAAGAGTTTATTTACACCTTTCTCTTCAATTAGGGAGGCAATCTTTTTATAAGTAGAGATTTTTGAGCCTGATTGTAAAATATCAGAGAGAATTAAGGTCTTTTTAGCATGTTGTTTTTGTTGTGCTAAAAAATCCAAGGCATTCTCTAAGCCCGCAAGGTCGTTGTTATAGGTGTCGTCAATAACGTAGGTATTGTTAGCCCCTTTCTTCAATTCCAGTCGCATCTTAATAGGCTTTAGTCCATTTATAGCGTTTTGGATGACAGAGGGCTTTAGTCCATCAAAGTAGGCATAGCAAATACAGTGAATGATGTTCTCAACATAGGATTCATTCTCAGAGAGCAATTGCATCTCGAATTTTTCTGTTTGATAGGTGAACTCGAAAATTTTGTTGCCTCTTGCTTTGACTCTTAAATCTGCGGAATTATTGAATCCCCAAGAAATTAATCGTCCTGGAAATTTTTTCATTCGCTTGATCGCATTGCGAATAATGGGGTTATCATTTCTATAAAACAGAGTTTCGCAGTCTTCAAAAAGCCTGAGTTTTTCATCTAATTTTTGCTCTATTGATTCAAAAAACTCTTCGTGGGCTGAACCAATATTAGTGAGTATTCCTGCCGTAGGCTGAATAATATTCTTAATCTTAGACATCTCGTTGCGCATGGAAATTCCAGCTTCAAATATGCCTAACTCATCATTGTCGGAGAGCTGCCAAACGGACAAGGGGACGCCAATTTGTGAATTATAACTTTTAGGACTTTTACATACCGAATAGTGATCCGAGAGGAGTTGGGCAAGCCATTCCTTCACTATTGTTTTCCCATTGCTTCCGGTAATACCAACTACGCTGCTGTCGAAGGCCTCTCGTTTCCTTCTGGCTACCGACTGTAGTGCTGCTATTGACGAGGTGACTTTGATAAGATTGATATTCTGAACTGAGACAGGAATAGACTTTTCAACTATAAAATTTTGGAAACCAGCCTTTATCAGTTCAGGTATAAAGTCATGACCGTCATGGTTGGGTCCAGATAGGGCAAAAAACAGACTTTTTTTCGTGTCGAAGGATTTCCTACTATCAGTGTTCAAGTGCTCTATCATAGCGTCTTCACCCTTGGAAAGGTATGTGCCACTTATTACATTGACTATTTCTGAGAGTTTCAATCGTTCAGTCTTTAAAAGAGTTTTGAACCATTTGGAACAACTTTATCTGGTCTGCACAATACTACATTATTATCTTGATCTGGGAAGCCTGTTACTAGTACTTCGGAAATTATAGTTGCAATTTGCTTTGGTGGAAAATTAACTACGCATACCACTTGGGTATTCATGAGATCGTCTTTTGAGTAGAGTTGTGTTATTTGTGCACTGGATTTTTTAATCCCAAATTCTGGCCCTAGATCGACCATGAGAACCCAGGCAGGCTTTCGGGCTTTTTTGAAGAGTTTAACATTGATAATTGTACCTACTCGTAGCTCTACTCTTTCAAAATCAGACCATTCAATAGTGTTCATAAATTTAATCTACAACAGAAAGAATCAATTTATTTAAAGGCATCATGTAAGAAAACTAAACAAAATATAATAGTCACCGTTAAGGAAGTAACAATTTTTTATTAAATTTAGCGCTCTACAAATTTCAACATGTTCAAAAGAGTTGTACGCTTATTTATGTTTGGAATACTAGGAATGATTTTTCATTCTATCGGTATAGTTGCTCAAGAGCAGGGAGAAGAGGTATTGTTACCGCTTCCTAAACCGATGACGTCCTCCCAGGATAGCATTTTGATGAATGAATTCACGCCTGAGAATAAAGAATTGACTGATTCGGAAGGCGCTGTCATCCGTCAGCCAAGACAAGAGGCGAACAAACCCTTGAAAATTAAACTGGTTCAGCCAAAGCTTATCAAAAAAGACGATAGTCAATCTAACCTTTCGTTCAACTTCCTTTATTACATTTTTTATAAATTCAAGCCCTCTGACGTTTTAGAGAAAAAGTAATTCATTCCACTGTTCATTTTACCATTAAAAAATTCATTGTTGCAATGCTGTTGCATTAGTGGTTAATTGCGCCAATGTATAATAGGCTAGTCCTTTGTGTTTTTTGCTTTTTTCTGATCCAAGCTTCCCTTCAAAGTCAAGAGGCTTGCGATTGGTACATTTCGGGTATAGTAATATCTAGTGAAGACCAACAGACTATTCCTTTGGCTACGGTAGAACTCCTAAACACGAATAAAAGAATTGTGACGGACAGCTTAGGTAGATTTTCCATACCAAAGCTCTGTGATGGCACCTACCAAATGTTGGTGCGCTTTATTGGTTATCAAATGTTTGAACGAACTGTAGTCCTCGAGGGCTCCAAAGAGATTGAGATTCGCTTGGTGGTTAAGGTTCAGGACTTAGAAGAAGTGACGGTCGAGGCCAAAAAAGTACAAGAGATAGTTACCTTATCTAGCGCTGTGGTATCAAAGGATGAATTGTTCAAAAGGAGTGGGGAATCTTTAGGCAAGTCACTTCAATCTATTTCTGGAATCAATCTTCTTCAGTCAGGGCCGAATATAGCTAAACCCATTATACATGGTTTGCATAGTAATCGTATTCTAATTTTAAATAATGGAATTCGACAGGAAGGTCAGCAATGGGGACAGGAACATGCGCCAGAGATTGATCCCTTTGTTGCTGCCAATTTACAATTGATTAAAGGAGCTGCTGCCGTCAAATATGGTTCTGATGCGATAGGCGGAGTTATCCTGGTCAACCCTCCAGACTTGCCTGAGCAGGCTGGGCTATCTGGCTCAATCAACGTTGTGGGTAATTCGAATAATGGGCTAGTTAACACAAGTGCAATGATCGAAGGAGGTCTTTCGGGACTTAAGGGCTTTGGGTGGCGTTTACAAGGGAGTGTTAAAAAGGCGGGTGATGCACGGGCCGCGAACTATAGATTGACGAACACTGGAACAAAAGAAAAGAATTTTTCTCTAGGCTTGGGTTATCATAACAGGAAGTCGGGTTTAGAACTGTTTTTTAGCAGTTTTGATGCAGAAATCGGCATACTAAGGAGTGCCCATACCGGAAACCTTACTGATTTAGAACGAGCAATTGGGAGTGATAGGCCTTTTGTGATTCAAGACTTTAGTTATGACATCAATAACCCTCGACAAGCGATAAGACATCAGTTGTTCAAATTCAATGGGCACACAGAAACTAAATTAGGCGAATTTTCTGCTCAGTATGGTTTGCAGGTGAATCAGAGAGAAGAGTATGATATCAGACGTGGAGGTCGTTCAGAGATACCTGCCTTATCCTTAGAATTAATCACTCACACCATAGAGTTAGACCTTGATATGAAAGCGCAAGGTGCCTTTAAAGGGGATGTTGGCGCAAGTTTTCTTTACCAAGGAAACTCTAACAACCCAGAAACTGGCATTAGGCCACTTATTCCTAATTTTAATAATTGGACTGCAGGAGTGCATGCCATAGGAAGATATATTAAAGAAAGTTATGAACTAGAACTAGGAGTGAGGTATGACTTTAAGCATTATTTGGTTAAGCGTTTTGATTCGCAAAATATGCTTCAAACACCTGAGTTTGATTTCAATAATATAACGGGGTCTGCGGGGGTCATTTTATTCTTTAATCAAGGGTGGAGTTTTCGCTCGAATCTAGGAACGGCATGGCGCGCGCCCCAAATAAATGAGTTGTTTAGTGGTGGGCTGCATAACGGTTCAGCAGGAGTAGAAGAGGGAAATGCTTTATTGGTACCAGAAAAAGCAATCAAGTGGATTAACAGTTTAGAGCGTATTTCACCTAAATACGACTTGACAATTGCTGCTTATTACAACCTAATAGCAGACTACATTTATTTAAGACCTGAAAATGTGATCCTGACGATTCAGGGAGCTTTTCCTTTGTTTAGCTATACCCAAACGGACGCTTCTTTTATCGGTATAGATACTGACTTTACTTATCATTTATCTTCTTCAATAGACTTTAATGGCAAGCTCTCCTTAATAAAAGCTGAGGATAGGCTGAACAACGGTCCTTTAATCAATATTCCGGCTAACCGATTGAACACAGGGGTTACATTTAAATTCAAAGAAGGTAAAGTCAAAGAGCCTTATATTTCACTAGCGGCAGACTTTGTGGACAAACAGCGTAATGCACCGAGGGTAGTTTCTATTACAGAGGTAATTGCTGCTAAGAGTACTGGTTCCGACTTATTTCAATCTGACAATACAGTATTCGATTTTTTGGCACCACCAGAGGGCTATATCAATCTGGGCTTAAGCACGGGTTTTAAATTACCGGTAAGAGATAAGTTATTGGCGGTTTATTTGGCTGTAGACAACATGTTTAATAATAGCTACCGTGATTATTTAAATCGACTCCGTTACTTCTCAGATGATATGGGGAGAAACTTTAGTATTAAATTGAATTATACTTTTTAACAGCACATCAACTCAGGAGTGCTGTGCAATAAATGTTTCGAGATCCTTGAGGCTAAGATTTCCTTCATAGTATGCTCTTCCAAAAATTACACCTTTCACGCCAATGTCCTCAAGTCGTTTAATGTCATCGATATTTCTGATACCACCACTAGCAAGAACGTGAATCCCTTCAAATTTGGCGACCATCTTCTCGTACATTTCAAAATTTGGTCCTTCTTGAATACCGTCTTTGGCTACATCGGTACTTTTTACATACTTTAAACCACGCATGTGATAATAATCGATATGTTCGAAAAGATCAATTTCAGTATTTTTTTGCCATCCCTTAATGGCGATTTTACCATTTCGTGCATCAGCGCCTAATGTGATTTTTTCTCTTCCATAAGAGATAAGCCAAGAAGCAAATTGTTTTTGATCTGATGCGGCAATAGAAGAGGCTGTAATGGTAGTTGCTCCATATTCATAAGCTTTACTTATGTCACCATCAGTCGCAATACCACCACTAAAGTCTACCTGCATACCTGTATGGCCTACGATGTCTTGGAGTACATGAAAGTTCAATGCTGTTCCTTTTCTGGCACCATCTAGATCTACAATGTGTATTTTTTTCACTCCACAATCTGCAAATCGTCTTGCGATCTCGACAGGGCTGTCTTGATACACAGTTTCACTGGTGTAATCACCTTGCTTTAGGCGAGTAAGTTTTCCATCGATAATCGATATTGAGGGTAAGATCTGAATCATATTGTTAGAAAAAAAAACTGAAGGCTTTAAAAATAGCAATTAAAAGCGCAATCCTGCAATATTTGCGGTCATTAATTTATTCCATCGCCCACTGACAAGCTGTATTCTTCACTCAATACGCTCATGCAGTCAGGCTATTTTAACAATCAGCTTTCTTGTTCTTCTGTAATTAGTTTGAAGCCAGACCCATGAATCGTAATGATTTGCACAGTGGTATCTTCTTTCAACATTTTTCGCAGCTTAGCGATATACACATCCATACTTCTGGCATTGAAATAACTGTCGTCCCTCCATATGATCTTTAATGCTGTAGATCTATCTAAAGGCTGATTAACGTGTAAACAAAGCAATCTTAAAAGTTCAGACTCCTTTGAGGTAAGCCGGACCTCTGAGCTCCCGGGCCTAGAGAGTATCTGCCTGTCATAATCGAACTTGAATGATCCGAATTCAAATATTTTTTGATCAGACACCTGTGGATTTTTTTCTGCCGTTCGCCTTAGAATGGCTTGAATTCTGAGGAGAAGCTCTTCCATACTGAATGGCTTAGTGATGTAATCATCACCACCAATCTTAAACCCTTCTATCGTGTCTTCTTTCATAGACTTGGCCGTAAGGAAGATAATAGGAGTGACTTTATCCTCTCGTCTGATTTCCTTTGCCATTGAAAAGCCATCCTTTTTAGGCAGCATAACGTCAAAAAGGCAAAGATCAAAAGCCTCGCGCTTGAATGCTTTGACACCTTCTTCGCCATCACGACAAAGTTTGGTTTCATATCCTTTTACAGTGAGATATTCACTCAAGATTTGCCCAAGGTTGAGGTCATCTTCTACAAGTAATATTTTGAAACTAGCCATGATTGAAAGGTAAGTAAACTTTAAATGTGCTGCCCTTGCCAAGGTCACTTTTTACTGATATGGTACCACCATGCATATCCATGATGTTTTTTACGTAGGATAGGCCTAGGCCAAATCCTTTTACGTCATGAACATTACCTGTAGAAACACGGTAAAACTTCTCGAAAATTCTTTCAGTAGCTTCTTTAGCCATACCAATGCCATGGTCCGAAATTTTGATGATTACTCCTGTAGAAATATTTTCTGTACGCAGATGTATTACAGGAGCCTCTGGTGAATATTTGTTAGCGTTGTCGAGTAGGTTGTAGATGATATTAGTGAGATGCACCTTGTCTGCTTCAATGATTGCATTGGAGGCTAACAGTTGGGTGGTGATTACCCCCTGCCTTTTTTCTACTGTAATATTTATGTTGACGAGTGCTTTTTCTATAATATCATGCACATCGGCATTTTCAAACTTGAGACGAAAGTCTTTCTTATCTAGACTGGCAATTTGAAGAACTTTTTCGACCTGCATACCTAGGCGCTTGTTCTCATCTCTAATCACCTGAATGTACCTGTCAACGATGGTCTGGTTTTGTCTTAAATCATGATCTTGAAGTGCTTCAGTAGCCAAAGAAACAGTTGCAATGGGTGTTTTAAATTCATGCGTCATGTTATTGATGAAATCATTTTTGATCTCAGAGATCTTCTTTTGGCGGAGTATGATCATAATGGCATAAGCGAAACAACCGATGACAATAAGCATGAATAAACCAGACGCAGTCAATGGCAAAAGGCCCTGTTTCAACAAGAATTTTTTCTGACTAGGAAAGTAAATACTTAAATAATAATCTTTTGGAACAAGGTCCATTGGGAATAGATTGGCTCGTAGATTAGATTTTTTAATCAACGGAATATCTTCAGTGTTAGATGTGTTGATCAGGCTAGTTTCTCCAGTTTTACGCTCAATAATTCCGTAATTATAGTCTAATTCAATTCCTCGATTTTCAAGTTCTCGTCTTAAGAGTGTATCAAGCCGCATTGGGTTAACGCGTTCAAACAAGTTATTGCTTCCTTCTAGATGTGTAGCCCAATCGCGCTGAATGGCCTTAAATCTTTGCCCCACCTGTCGCTCTAGCATGAGTTGTTGCTGCCTTTCATCAGCATTAGGCTGAAACCCATACTGTGGATTGGGAGAGAAGGCTTGAAAATCAAACACAAAATTTATTTGTTGAGACTCTTCATCATATTCCACACTGAAACTTGATTCAGCGAACCCTTGGGCAGGGTTAACATAGTTCGTTGGTTGAGGACGCATATTACGTATGTTAAAAGCGCTATCATTCCTGCCCTCCATTTGTGGATTAGGACGAAAGTTTTGGTTAATGTCAGTACTTAAAAACTTAGTATCGCTCTCTCTCGCTAGCTTACTGGTGACATCATTTAAGGCCGATTGAACGCTTTGAGAAAAACGCTCTTCATTCACCTTAGTTACTTCTTTTATCCAATAAAATTGAAAGACGATCAGCCCGAGCATTCCAATGCTTAGTAGACCTATCAACCATCTTATCTTCTTACTGCTCATGCATCAAAAGTACTTTAATAAAATTGGGTTGTTGGAGAGCTTAACAAAAATTAACATGATTTAACCAGCCTTTAACACAGGCAAAATAACTTATTAAATACTTTCAGATCAAATACTTAAGCACGTATTCAAGTGAGAACAATTAATCCATCAGGAAAAATTGTCCATAATTAAACGGACAAGCCAGGGCTTAAAAACACTGATTTCAATGTGGATAGTTCTGATCAAGACGAAGGGATTTATATCTTGAAAGGAATTCAGCAGAACAAGGAGCTAACCAGAAGGGTTGTAGCGGAGTAATTACCCTAATGAGTTCGGCTTTTAATAAAAAGCAAGGTTTGGTCTACCTTCCTTTTTTTTGTTTGTCAAGGCATTATCTTTACTGCTTAATTTATTTTGAATGGATTTGATTAACGATAAATATTCGGTTCAAGGTGTAGACTTAGTGGCTCTTACAGAGCAATTTGGTTCACCACTTTATGTTTATAATGCTGAAAAAATTGAGCAACAGTTCAACGAACTCAGCAATGCTTTCAGTTCGGTAAAAATGCGCGTCAAGTATGCGACTAAATCGCTGAGTAATATTTCGATTTTAAAACTAATCCGAAAGATGGGAGCAGAACTAGATTGCGTTTCTATTCAAGAGGTGCAATTGGGTTTAAAGGCAGGTTTTACGCCTGAACAAATATTATATACCCCTAATTGTGTTTCGTTTGCCGAAATTAAAGAGGCTGTTAAAGCTGGGGTGATGATCAACCTCGACAATATTTCTATTCTCGAACAATTCGGCAATGAATTTCACGGAAGCGTGCCCGTATGTATTCGTCTTAATCCACACATCATGGCCGGTGGAAACAAGAAAATCTCTACTGGTCACGCTGATTCAAAATTTGGTATATCAATCTACCAATTACAGCATATTGTTAGGGTAGTTAAAACATGCGGTTTAAAGGTGACGGGTTTACACATGCATACTGGCTCTGATATTTTGGAGGCAGAGGTATTCCTAAGAGCAGCAGACATCCTTTTCGATGCTGCCAGAAATTTTAATGACCTTGAGTTTATTGATTTTGGAAGTGGTTTTAAGGTAGGTTATAAGGAGGCAGATATCGTTACCGATATCGCGGAGTTAGGCGAAAAGCTTAGTACGGTTTTTAAAGCTTTCTGTAAAGAGTATGGTAGGGAGCTAGAAATGTGGTTTGAACCAGGTAAATACCTTGTGAGTGAATCTGGCTATCTTTTGACCAAGGTCAATGTGGTTAAAACCACTCCTGCTACAGTTTTCGTTGGCGTAGATTCTGGAATGAATCACTTGATAAGACCTATGATGTATGATTCATTTCATGAAATTGTGAACCTGTCCAATTCTACCGGTACTAAGCGTATTTATACTGTTGTAGGGTATATCTGCGAAACCGATACTTTTGGCTTAGACAGAAAACTGGGAGAAGTAAAGGAGGGGGATACAATCGCATTCAAGAATGCTGGGGCCTATTCTTTTAGCATGTCTTCGAATTACAACTCTAGATTAAAACCAGCAGAAGTATTAATATTAGACGGAAAGGCACAATTGATCAGGAAAAGAGAAGATTTCGATGATATTCTAAGGAATCAAATAGAACTTGACATCTAAAGAACTTGGTTCGGTTTATGCATACTGTGCGGCATGATCTATTCTGAGCTTTTCTTTGAATGGGCTTCCCTATTGAAAAAAATCTTATACTTTTATCTTTTAACCATTTGATATTATGAAAAGAGTCTACATACTATTCGTTGCCTTAGCAGCAGCCACCGTTTCATTTAGTTTTACGTCAGCAGATCAAGATGCAGCGTTGAAAAAGAGTATGGAAGATGGAAAAGGTATTTATCAAGGACTTTGCATGGCATGTCACCTGAATGAAGGCCAAGGTATTGCTTCAGTTTTCCCTCCGATAGCAAAATCAGATTATCTAATGGCAGATTTAGACCGTTCGATAAAAATAATGCTTGAAGGACAACAAGGGGAAATTATCGTGAACGGTAAAAAATACAACGGGGTTATGCCCGCCCCTGGACTTGACGATAAGGATATCGCAGATGTGCTTAATTACGTTCGCAATTCTTGGGGAAATAAAGGCGAGAAAACAGTGACTGTCCAACAAGTCGCTAAAGTGAGGGCCAAAGCGAAAAAATAATATTGGCATAATAGCTTCGTCTGAAGCTATTTTTATTTTGACCTTTCCTGTTATTCATTAAAACACATTGATGGCCATGAGCGCTAGAAAGATAATGAGAACCCTGAAAAGTGTATTTGTAATGTTTACGCTTATGAGTTTTGTTGCTGCCGGTTGCATAGAAGCTCTAGTAGAAACTGACCCTGTTGACTCCAATACCAGTCAGAGTAGTGCCTTTGCTGCAGCTCAATCTTCGGGAGATTTGCAATCTCCAGACCTTGATGAGGCCTCTGGTTTGGTTGCTAGTCGCTCCAACGACTTATACTTGTGGACACATAACGATAGTGGAGGTAGCCCTTCCTTATTTCTTATCAGTACGGTAGGAGCAGACTCTGGCAGATTCGTACTGTCTGGAGCTGACAATGTGGATTGGGAAGATATAGCCATTGGGCCTGGGCCAGACGCAGGCATTCAATATTTGTATGTTGGCGATATCGGAGACAATAGAGCCGTTAGAGACAATCTTACCATATATAGATTGCCAGAGCCTGATTTAAATGATCAGAACATTCCTGCTACCCAGAACTTGACAAACATAGAAAGCATCGATTTTATATACTCTAATGGAGCCAGAGATGCGGAGTCGCTCATGGTTGATCCATTAACAAACGACATATACGTAGTTTCTAAGAGAGAGTCGCAAGTGGGTTTGTATGTTTTGCCTTTTCCACAAGCCACAAATGAAATGGATACGGCTGAATTTTTAATCAATATTCCATTTACAATGTTTACCGCAGGGGATATTTCTAGCGATGGTTCAGAGATCCTGATTAAAAATTATTTCAATGTTTATTATTGGCAAAGAGCGAATGGTCAAACAATTGCCGAGGCATTGGCAGTTGTGCCGCAAAAAATTGTTTATACACCAGAGCCACAAGGAGAAGCCATATGTTTTTCGAACAAAGGCGATGGGTTTTTTACATTGAGTGAAATGGATTCAGATCAACCCGTACCCATACTATTTTACCGTAGAAATTAACTGGCTGTAATGGTGTTCAAAGTTGCGGTAAACGCATTATAATAAGACCTTCCAATTGGTATTTTCTTATCCCCCAAATGAACATGGTTAGTGTCAATAGCCGTAACAGCATCCACTTGAACAACAAAAGACTTGTGTACTCTCAAGAATCTATCTTTGGGTAATCTGTCTGTTATTTCTTTTAAAGATTTTCTAACAGTAAAATCACGATCGCCAGAAGCATGTAAGGTAATGTGATTGCCATCTGCCTCTATCCAGATCAGGTCTGAGTATTTCACCTTTTCTAAAAGTGTCCTTCTTTTGATAAATATGGAGTCGTTGTTATAGGTTGTTGGATTAGCTTCATGCAGGTTCATACCTGAGTTAACCTCCATTCTGTTTTTGTTGAAAAGAGCGACTTCTATGGCAGCATAAACATCATCTTTGGTAAAAGGCTTAACTATAAAACCTAATGGTTGGGTATGCTTTGCCCTATTTACAGTTTCCTTATCTGAGTAAGAAGTGATGTAAACAAAGGGTAACTTATACTGATCATGAATAATTCCACCTAGTTCAATCCCATCTTGATCACCTTTAATTTTTACATCAAGTAGCACCAAATCTGGCCTTGAAGTTTTGATTGACTTGATTGCTTGGTTGGCAGAATTGGCGATTTCTGTGTTTTCATAACCAAAAATACCAAGCATTTCTTGAAGATTTTCAGCGATGAAGGGTTCATCTTCTACGATCAGTATTCTAGGCGATAGTTCGTAGTTTGTTTCAATTACAGGCATGATTTAATTAATTGAGGTGAGTCCGATGAATAGTTTTTTTGTCAGTAATTCATCAATATGCTATCTTAAATTTAGATAATAAAATTAAGTGAGGCTATACTTGTTATGCAAAACGTTTTTGAGGGTACAATGCGCGAAATACCAGATTCAAACAGACAAAACCTAAGTTATGAGTCAGTTGTTCAAAACCTTTCAGAAGTTGTATGGAGCATCGATTTAACAGTTGAGCCATATCAAATTATATATTTAAATAATCCGTTGAGGCGAACTCCAGGTAATCTCTATACCAGGGCTCCAGCCACAATAGAAGAGTGGCAAACGATGATCCACCCCGAGGATCAGGAAAGAATTTTGGATGAGGTAGTCAATGTGTTGAACAACGGCTATGGCAGTTACTCTTATAGAACGCTCCGAGGAGAGAATAATTACCGCTATGTCAGAGATAGAGTTAATGTGCTCTATAAAGACGAAAAACCGCTCCGATTAGATGGGATTACCTTTGATATCGATGACATTAGGCGATCGCGCAGAAACTTAGAACTCAGCCAGCAGAGACTTAAAAGTATTGTAGATGCTTTGCCTGATCCTGTATTTATTTCGACAAAAAAGAGTGGAGTTATTATTTTCGCAAATGAAGTGCTCTTTAAGGTGTATGGCATGCAGCCAAATGAATTCTTAGGAAATAAAGTGCTTCAGTTTTACCAGAACTTCGAAGGTAGGAAATCATACCTTGAAAAGCTGTTGAAAAAGGGAACGGTTCAGAACCATGAGCTTTTACTCAAAAACAAAAAGGGGGAATCGTATTGGGTAAGTGCTTCTACCATGCCTTTGGATTTTCAAAATGAAGAATGCCACATCACGATTCTACAGGATATCACCGTTCGCAAATCATTGGAACGAGAAATAAAAGTGAGTAATGAAAGATACCAACTCGCTGTAGAAGGTACTAATGATGTGATTTGGGAGTATGACTTTAAGAGTGGGACCTCTTACTTTTCACCTCAATTTTGGGGAACGATGGGTTTACCTCCAGAAAAAAACCCACTGGATAGTAACTTGTTGGCCAAGTTTATTCACGAAGAAGATAGAGCTGATTTTATACAAAAAATCAGAAATAAATTCGATGATAAAGAAGAGGAACTAGAGGTAGAATCTAGGTTTATTGGCGGAAATGAGAACGTTATTTGGGTCTTTATTAAGGCTAAAATTATTTATAGGGCCAATGGACTACCTAAAAGAATTGTAGGGTCGCTTTCCAATATCTCTTCCTTAAAGTTAACCGAGTCTAAGTTAAGAGAAAGTCAAGCCAAGTATAAGCTCATCTCTGAAAACTCAAGTGATTGTATTTGTTTACAAAGCCCTGACGGGGCCTTTGTCTTTGTTAGCCCTTCAAGCAAAGATATTGTTGGTTACGAGTCCAATGAATTGCAAGGGCTGAGGTTAAGAGAATTTATGGGTAAGGATTCTCTTATTCAAGTTTCAAAAGCCATGGTTACGGTGTTGCAGCAAAAAACCAAAATGGCCAATGTCACCTTTAAAGTGCGGCATAAAGAGGGGCAAGACGTATGGCTTGAAACCCGAGGAGGCCTTATTACAGATACCGATGGCGATCCACTCTATTTACTTACCTCGACACGAGACGTAACCGAAAGAGTTGTTGCAGCTAAAAGGTTAAAGGAAAGCGAAGAGCGCTATAAGCTCATCACGGAAAACTCAAACGACATTGTTACCCTCATTAATATGCAAGGGGTATACGATTTTGTTTCGCCCTCTGTGAAAGATATTTTGGGGTATGAAGTTTCAGAACTAATAGGAACATCACCTACAATACATGTCCATCCAGATGACCTCAAGAGGGTTGAACTAGATATGTTAGAAACACTAAAGAATAAGACTAAGGATGGCAAAGCTATTTTTAGATTTAAAAACAAAAAGGGTGAATGGAGATGGCTAGAGGCTCAGGGCGGGGTTATTCTCGATGAAAATGGAGAGATAATCTTTGTACGAAGTAACAAAAGAGATATTACCGATAAGGTTTTAACACAGCAAAAACTGAGAGAAAAGGAAGAACAGTATAAGTTAGTATCAGAAAACTCCGGAGACGTAATCGCATTACAAGATTTTGAGGGAAAGATTTCATTCATATCACCTTCCTTAAAATACCTGTTGAACTTTGAACCAGAAAGCCTTTTAGGAAAAAAGTTTGCCGATTTAATTCATCCAAATGAGAAGACTTTTATTCTTACAATCATGGACCAAACGATTGAGAATAAAAGGAAAAACGTAAAAGCCACTTACCGGATAAAATCATCAAGCAAGGATTGGCTTTGGGTAGAATCTTCTTATAGTTCGATAGAAGATAGTGCAGGTAAATTCCTTTATTTACAATCCTCCACACGAGATATTTCAGAAAGAATTAAGGCCCTTGAAAAAGAGCGTCAATTAGGGAAGTTGAAGTCTAGTTTTATCTCCATGGCCTCTCATGAGTTCCGTACGCCATTAACGACCATTCAGTCTAGTAATGAGCTCATCAATATGTATTTGGATTCTGATCCAGAACCAAATGTGAAATTAAAAAAGCACGTTGGTAGAATCAGAACCGAGTTACAAAGAATGAATTCTTTACTCAAAGATGTTTTTACTTTAGGAAGGCTCGATGTTGGGAAAACAGAACTTAAGAAGGACATTACCTCATTGGTGGGGATTATAAATCAAGTGGTTCAAGACAATAGAGTGGTAAATAAAACGAGAAACGTTGCCATAAAAATAGTCGGAGTAGAAAGACATGTAAATTTGGATAGTCAACTTATTAGCCATGCCTTGTCCAACTTGGTCAATAATGCGCTGAAATATTCATCAGAAAAAACTGATCCAGAAATCATCATTACCTTCAAAAAAGTAGGGGTGAATATTGACATTAAAGATTACGGAATTGGTATTCCCGACAAAGATCAAAAGGGCCTCTTCGAATCCTTTTCAAGAGCCAGCAATGTAGGCGATATTGAAGGAACGGGTTTAGGTCTAATAATAGTCAAGCAGTTTATAGAAATCCATAACGGAACCATCTCTTATCAATCAGAATTGGGTAAAGGCACCGTTTTTACGATTGACCTACCAGACCTCTAACTTTAGAAAAAGAAACCAAATTTTAATAATGGACTTACGCCTTCCTTTGAAGCCGCGGCTAAAACTGTGATGGTTGCAAAATTGAATGGCGTAATGAATAATCCGCCTCCATACCCGTGGTGCAAGGTATTCGAATCTTCATCATCTACCCAAACACGACCAACATCATTAAAAAGGATTAAGCCCACCTGGGAGGGTAAAAAGTAAGATTGCCAATCAAACAGCTTTATCCTGATATCGAATTGATGATAGAAACTGCTCTCACCAGAAAACCTATACCGTCTGTAACCTCGCAACGTATTGAATCCATCGAGTTGGGCAGATTGAAAAATCTCGAAATCACCAAAACTCTTTTGATAGCCGATCCTTGTTGCAAAAGTAGTCCGAGAAGGCTCTCTAAAAGACCAAATGAAGGTGACGTCTGTCTTAAATTGCGCACTGTTAAAAGAGGCATCGTTCAGTCCGTTGCTGTAATCGTAGGTGGCATTAAATACGGTTCCATTCTTAGGAATGAGGGCGTCATCGCGGCTATCAAAATGGAAACCAATCGTTGCTCCACCATATAACTTTTGTTCAAAAAGATTGTCCCCGAGGCCCCCGCCATTGGCAAAAACGCGGATAAAGCGATCGTTGGATTCTTCAATCTCAACAGCTCTGAAAGTTGGGCCAATATTTAAAGTAAACTTAGGCCCCAAGTTAAAATTGACAGTGGGTCTTAGGTTGAACTCTTCAAATCTAGTTCTGTGAAATGTCCTTTCGAGGTCGTCATCAAAGGTGGTTTCATTGCCTAATCCAAAAAAGTTATTTACGAAGTTGGGCACTTTTGCATCCCCCCTAAAAGAAAAGTCTGCCTTACCAAATGCATCTATAATGTCTAAATCATAGGACAGGCTGTAAGATGCGGTGGCAAGAGCATAATTACCTTGAATCGTCTGTTTAGATTGATAGGGCTCGTTTCTGAACCCATCTTTTTTGATCGTTATCCCACCTCCTAGAAACAGCCCATCATCAGGGTTATAATCGAATGAAACTACAGGCGAAATTATGTCAAAATCGAACTCTTGTCGGTTGTATCTGTTGATTTCTGTGTCCTTATCAGAGGTCAGGTTTTTTGTTTCTCCACTGCTCGTAAGCTGGGTTCCTTTGACATTATCATACACGATGGTTTTTTTACTCCAGCCCTTTACGGTGCTATTATCAATGATTATGTCGTCATCATCACCGCTAATTATTCTCACTTTGATTCCATCGTTCACCTCTCCGGACACTTCGAATCGGTCTTCTCCATCGAAGCCGAATAATCGAATTTCTTCCGTTTCAGAAGATTTAAAAGTACGTTGATAAATCACTTGATCAATCGCTCCTTTTTTCGAAATCTTAATGACGGTGACTTTCGTGTTTTCATCATCTAAGCGCTCAATTTTGAATAGTTCGCGTTTATCGCTTGCTAAGACATCGACCGTTTTAGAAATAAATAGGTAATATTCACGTGCATACTTATCCAAGTTGTCGCGCCTGTTTTTGAGTTTCCTAATGATTTCTTCTCCACTCAAATCATAAATTTCATCAGGCCACTGTCTAATGACTGTTTCTATTGTTTCGTCAGTGAGTGCGGCCTTGAGCTCATTTGCTTGCTCAATCCAACTGTCTAGAGAAACTTCGGTCATGAAAATTCTATCAAAATAGCGGATTCTGTAAGCCCCAAGGCCAGGCACGTAATCAATGTCATCATGAAATCCTCTAAGTGCGGGTTGTGCCCATTTTGAAGAAGCTATTTTTTTGAAAAGGCCCTCGCCAGCAAAGAAAGCTACATCTCTATCTCTGGGAATAGGACGGTAAAGCTTCTCATCATCTTTTTTATTATACTCTACCCATCGCCACTGGTCGTCATGCCTATCCCAATCGCCTAACCAAAAATCGAAGAGCCTGTTTCGGGTGACAAATACTTGATCAACGTGATTATCATTGTCATTTCTAAGTGATTCATACAGATCAATGCTGGATTCAACATCGTCACCATCTCCAAAAAATTCTTCTTCTATATTTTCTTTATTAGGCCTTTCTTCGAATAGGGCTAAAGAATTGGCCAGCGCAGACCTGTAGATCCCAAAGCGAGGGTCGTCAGGAATAAAAACTACTTTTGGGTTGGTGTGGTATATTCCAGCCGCATCGGCCAGTGCCGGAATTACAAAAGGAGCGTAAGGATGTGATGCTGAAATACCATCTTGTACAATTGATTTTATGAAGGTCTGTCTCAGCTCAGGTGGCAATGTTAATGCTGGATTTTTATCCATAGACCTCAAGACAAACTGCTTACCCTTTTTATTTTCTAATCTTAAAGAAATGGTTTGGTGACCACCTCCACGCTGAAGTATTTTTAATCCACCTTTTTCTGTAGCAATATCAAAAATCGGTACTTTCATTGGGCTGGCCCATTCCTTACGATAGTTTTCTCCGAACATACTAATGTGAAATTTGCTACGGATATGATAAAGCTCACTGGCTGGAAAAATAGTGTCTTTTCCTTCAAAGCTGATTTTTGAATATTTAGCCATCAGGCTTTCTGGCTTGGGAAGAAAAGGCTTTGTAGAAATATTGGTAGAATAAAGTTCCTTTGTACTGCCCTCTACGGGGGTTACAAATTTTAGCTCAGTACGTCCATCCGCGAAATAATCTAGTCTGGCGTAGCCAATTGTATTGGTGGCAAATTTTGCGTCATCTTTTTGCTTAACGTGAGCATTATTTTTGGCACCAGCCCCACTCACAATAAAGTTCATTCCTTCTTTTTGAATATGCTCTAAAGCATGTTCGTGGCCAGCTACGTGTACAATGTCGGGATGCTGTTTCATCAAAGTCACCATGGCATCTCTGAACTGTTGATAAATTGGGTGAGACGTATCTTGAATATTTCCAAACCACTTTCTATAAAGTGGATAGATAGACCCTATGCCTGGCAAAGGTAAATAGAGCCACTTGGTCTTTTTGGATGCTGTGAGTGGGAATAGATGGTCTTTAAGGTTGAATACTCCCCCATGTATACCATAAGTATACATGGGATGGTGTGATGCTACAATCACCTTCTTCGTAGCATTTCTCAAGAGGGCATCTTGAAAACTAGCCACCAGCTCTTCTTTGCTAATTGCATCGCAATCCGAGCCTTCTTCAGGCTTTGTTCCTTTGTGTAAAAACCACTGGGTATCGATAACGATCAGCGTAATCTGCTCAGTTAAATTAATCTCTGTGGGTCCTGGGCAACCGCGGGAGGGTATCCAGACATCTTGACTGTCTAACCTATCTTCAACGTAATTTTCTTGCCTGGCGAGCCATTCAATTCCATCGTTTCTTCCTTTCGACCAGTCGTGATTACCAGGGATGAAAAATTTGTTGCCATCAAAGTCTTTAACAGCCTCAATTTGCCCATTAATTGCTTTTTCAGCATCAGCACGTAGTTTGTCTCCTTTTTGAGGCATACCCTTAGGGTAAATATTATCGCCCAAATAGACTACCGTGCCCTTATCTCCAAGCAAGGCTAATTCCTTTTTTAATAAGATGAGTACAGGGTTTTCTATTGGTTCGCCAGCATCACCCACAAGAAAAACGGAGTGAATAGGTACTGCGCTTTGTTGATAACCGAAGGTTTTTACTCCACTTATAGCGATTAAAAAGAGTATACTGATGAAACGAGTTTTCATAATTACGTGGGCTTAATTATTTCTGAACAACCAGAAATACTAAAAGAAAATTCAAAATGGATTACTTCTTCATTTCAAACCTGAGAATTGTTCCTCCATCACCATCTACTTCGTTGGCAATAAATAGATCGCCATTGGGGGTAAAAGTAATTCCTTCTGGTTGTGGAAATATACTCCTCTTTAAAATCGTTAGGTTTTTGGGCTTACCAGACTTATCAAAGACCACTAGGGCACGACCAACGGAGGCGATCATATAAATGTCTCCGTTGATAGGGTTCACAGCGATTCCTGAAGGCCTTAGTTTGGTGCTTTTAGCACCTAAAACTCTTTCTAAATCGGCATCTCTTAAAACAAATAGAGGTTTTTTTGAAAAACTTTCCGAGTCAAGGTTATAGCCATAAACAGCTTTACCTTTTACATTCACATTTTTAATGTCGCCACTCTCTTTCAAGGCAATCAATAAATTATTGCTGCTTTTATCATACCCAAGGCCTTCAAGGTTATTTTCTGAACTGAAAGGACTTTCTATGGTCTCTACTACGCCATCAATGTCGATATTAAAACGAAACATTTTACCGTGGCTTTTGATTACAAACATGTCTTTACCCACTAATTCTAAGCCTTCGAAATCGCCATTACCCTCAAAGCGAATGCGTTGAACGATTTTTCTTTCTTTTATGTCATAAATGTAAACTCGGCCATGCTCGTCATTTAAAGCGGCCAATTGGTTGGGGCCAAAGTAGGAGAGGCCAGAGATTTCCTCAAGTACCGAAGGCATCAGATAGATGTCATCAGGTGCTTCTAAGTTATAGGGGAATTGCTCTTTATTCTGAGCGGTGGAAGAAAAAGTAAGGGTCAGACATACTATAATAAGAGGTATCATGGTTCTAAAGTTCATGGTCATACGAACAAAAATAGTCAATTGATAATTCAACATAGGAAGACTAACAGCTATGTTATTAAAAAACAGCGATTTATATTTATGCAATGATTGATCAATCTGCACTTTTAAGACGAGTAGAAGAGCACTGTGAATTGATTCTCAAGACAGAGATTCCTTCGCAGTTCGTTTACCATGATCTTTACCATACCCAGAGAGTAGTAGAGGCTTCGCTGCATATAGGTAAGGCATCGATGCTTTCAGAGGAGGATTTAGAATCGGTGATTATTGCTGCTTGGTTTCATGACACTGGTTATAAAGAAGGTTGTGAACATCATGAAAAAGTGAGTGCCCAAATTGCGAAAGATTTTTTGACAAAAGAGGGATACCCTAAAATTGATACGGTGATCGGCTGTATTATGGCAACTCAAATGCCTCAAAATCCTCAGAATTTGACTGAAGAAGTTTTGTGCGATGCAGACCTCAATCATTTGGCCTGCCAGGATTACGAAATGATGGCAGAAAAAATGCATAGTGAAGTTGAGATCATGAAGGGTCAAAAAATTAATAAGGAAGATTGGAATATTATGAATTTCAATTTCTTTAAATCGCATGAGTTTTTTACGCCTTACGGAAAAGCTGCGCTAGAGCCTTTAAAAAAGAAAAATTTGAAAACGATTAAAAAGCAAAAAAAGGCGAAAAAGAGTATTAATGATGATTACATAAGTCAGCTCGAGGCCAAGGTGAGTAAGCTCGAAGGTAAACTGGTTTTAAAGCCTGACAGAGGGATAGAAACAATGTTTCGAACGACATCGAAAAATCATCTTGAGTTGAGTGGAATGGCTGATAATAAAGCCAACATTATGATCTCTGTCAACACAATTATTCTTTCGGTTGTGGTTTCTGTCTTGATCAGAAAACTATACGAATACCCTAACCTTATAGTGCCTACGGTGATGTTGGTCATCGTATGTTTGGCGACTATTGTTATGTCGATTCTCGCCACTAGGCCAAATATTTCTTCTGGTATGTTTACCGATGACGAGGTATTGGCAAAGAAAACTAACCTGTTGTTCTTCGGTAATTTTCATAAAATGAAACTGGACAGGTATGAATGGGGCATGAAGGAAATGATGAAAGATAGCGAATACCTTTATGGCAGTATGATTAAGGATATTTACTTTCTTGGTGTAGTATTGGGGAAGAAGTACAAACTGCTTAGGATTGCCTACACCATTTTTATGATTGGCTTTGTGCTTGCTATATTAGCCTTTGTTTGTGCTATGCTATTCTTTCCACCAGATGATCAGCAGAAATTCTATATCTTCTAATTCGATAAGAACTCCCTTCTATTAATGGTACTTGCTTGTTGATTAAATAACGTAAATTTATTTTACGCTGTCTTAGCTCAATCAAAATAGTATGATTAAAAACTATCTTAGAATTGCCGTCCGAGGTATCGTTAGGCAGCCGGGTTATGCCGCAATCAATATATTCGGATTAACGCTGGGCATCACCTGTTTTCTGTTGATCTTCTTGGTCGTTAAATTCGAATTGAGTTTCGATCAATTCCATAAAAAAGCAGAAAATATCTTTCGAATAGACAACGCACTCAACCTGAGTACCGGTGTATACAAATACCCCAACGGACCCTCTGCTTTTGGTCCAGCATTGTTGAGAGAAGTACCCGAAGTCGAAGCCTATACCCGCCTAAATGGTGGTGGACAGCAAGTGATCTTTAAGATTGGGAATGAGATTTTCAAGGAAGACCAGCTATTCTATGCGGATCCCAATTTTTTCGAATTCTTTAATTTTAAATTGATTTTTGGTTCCCCTGTTAATCTACTCCAGGCTCCTTTGCAAGCAGTTTTAAGTGAGAAAGCAGCCGTTAAATACTTTGGAAAAGTCAATGTTATAGGAGAAATACTAGAGTTAAAGGGCAATCAAGATCAACGGTTTATTGTCACCGGTGTCTTTGAAAACCTTCCCGCAAATACACATCTCAAATTTGAAATTTTACTCTCGAATGAAACCCTGAAAACCCCCAATAACCCTAATGGATTAGAGAATTGGCGTGGAGGAGGATTCTTCTCTTTTATTAAGTTAAGATCCCCTCAAGACTTCGCCTTAGTGGAGGAAAAACTGATTACCCTTAGAGATAAAAATGTAGAGGAGAGTGCAAGGAATAATGTTAATCCAAGCCTCATTAAGCTGACGGATATTCACCTTAAATCCAACCTTCGGAATGAGATGGCCCCGAACGGTAATCTAGATTCAGTCTATGTTTTTTCTGCCATTGCGGTTTTTATTTTATTGATAGCCGCCATCAACTATATGAATCTAGCGACAGCACGTTCTGCCAAAAGGGCAAAAGAAGTGGGTGTTAGAAAGGTATTGGGTGCTTATAAAGAGCAATTGATTGGTCAATTTATGGGGGAGTCGATACTCATTACTGCCTTTTCTGCTGTTCTTTCTTTTGCTATAGTGGCGGCTATGTTAAGGTTCATGGCACAGTTTACCGGAAAGGCCCTCACTTTAGACATGCTGTTCAGTGGGCAAGTATTTGGCTTATTATTGATCATTATTTTAGTGGTTGGTTTTGGTTCGGGGATTTATCCAGCCTTATTTTTATCTTCTTTTAAGCCCGCGGTAGTGCTTAAGGGTAAAATGGCCCCAGGAATGAATAGCTCTGGTAGTTTAAGAAAGGCGCTTGTCGTTTTTCAGTTCGCCATTTCCATAGCGCTTACCATTGGTACTTACACAGTGTATCAACAGCTGAATTTTATGCAAAACAAATCGCTGGGTTTTCAAAAAGATAATATGCTCGTGATTTCTAATACCAGAAACGCGCTGACCCCCAGTTTGAGCGCATTTAAAAATGAACTTCTAAAAAATACTGGAGTAGAATCTGTAGCGGCTTCTTTTAGTAAACCTGGGGGCTTAAGGCCCATCATATTTATTCAGTCCGAAACGGTAATTGACGATGAGGACAACCTGAGTTTAGCGGGGATCAATGTAGATTTTGACTACATGAAAACCTTTGGCATTTCAATAATAAAGGGGCGTGATTTTGATGCTGAGATTCCGAACGATTCTACACAGTCCATTATTATTAATCAACAAGCGGCCTTGGAGTTAAACATGGGAGAAAATCCAATTGGCAAAATGATCCAAATTAGGCAAGGCAATGAGTGGGTTAATAAATGGATCATTGGTTTGGTCGAAAATGTTAATTTCGAACCGCTTCAACGCAAAACAGAATCTACTTTTTATGCCCCATTCTTTGGTTCATACCTTTATTTGTATGTGCGCTATCGCGAAGGAGCAAGCAAAAATGTAGTTCAACAAGCCAGCACCTTGTGGAATGACTTCGCACCAGAGCAGCCATTTGATTATTCGTTTTTATCAGATGATTTGAATGAGCTATACAGCAACGAGGCTCAATTGAGTAAGGTGGTTATTCTTTTTGCACTGCTTACCATGGTCATTGCTTGCTTGGGTTTATTTGGTTTGGCCTCATTTTCTACCGAACAAAGAATCAAAGAAATTGGGATTAGGAAAGTCTTAGGGGCATCTATCGCTCAAGTATTATTATTGCTTTCTAGGGATTTTGCTTTATTGATTTTAATCGCCTTTTTGATCGCGTCCCCTATGGCTTATTATCTTTCTACTTGGTGGTTGCAGAATTTTGCATTTAAGATTAATCTCACGATTTTAACCTTTCTTGTAGCAGGAATGGGAGCGCTAATGATCGCTTTAATTACCATCAGTTTAAAAACATGGAAAGCCGCAAGGTCAAATCCCGTGAATGCTTTGAGAATTGACTAAAGAGCGTTTCAAAATCGAACTTAATTGAACGAAAACGAACGCTATTTTTAAGTCAAGCTTTGCTTAAATGCTAAGTATGAATAAATTAGCCCTTGGCATGTTAATTGGTAAATGCTGTTGGTCGCAATTAAACCCAGAACAATGATTAAACTACGTGATGTCGATAAGTTTGTCGATTCTAAATATCAAAGAACATTCATTTTAAAAAGCATTGATCTCAATATAGAACAGGGTGAATTCGTGACCATTATGGGGCCGAGCGGTGCCGGAAAATCTACGGTCATGAATATCATTGGTATGTTAGACGAACCCTCTCAGGGAGAATACTACTTCTTAGATGAGCCGATTCATAAAATGAAAGAGCGCAAGCGCTCAGAACTTCATAAGCACCACATAGGATTTGTATTTCAAGCCTATCATCTAATCGATGAATTGACAGTTTATGAAAACATCGAAACCCCACTTTTGTATAAAGGAGTGAAATCTGCCGAGAGAAAATCTTTAGTAGCAGAAATGCTTGATAGATTTCAGATGGTAGCTAAAAAAGACCTCTTCCCAGAGCAACTTTCTGGTGGACAGCAGCAATTGGTTGGAGTGGCAAGGGCATTAATTGGGCAACCAAAGCTTTTATTGGCAGATGAGCCAACAGGTAACTTACACTCTGATCAGGCAGAAGAAATCATGAAGCTTTTCCAAAAATTGAATAGTGAAGGAATGACGATTGTTCAAGTAACCCATTCCAAAGAAAATGCGGCTTATGGCAAAAGGACAATCAATATTGTGGATGGTACAGTCGATTCTGATAATAGACATTAATCTATAAAATTGCCAAATGCAGAGGCGCTATGCCTATAGCGTCTTTTTTATTTTGTCAAATCCAACTCGTAGGTGATGTGCTTTTTTGCAGGTACAGCCCCAAGGGCCTTGTGAATCGCAATCATTTTATCATTGAAATCAGCTACCCAACTTAGTTCTCCTTCTTCGTAGTGGCTTGGCACAGCACCTTCAAAGCATTTGTAGACAAGGACGGATTCTAAGCCCATATTTTGGTATTTGGGGTGTGTACCCATTACCCAAACACGGAGGCGGTTCATCACTTTCGTTTTTTTATAGTAGAAAAAACGGAGTTTGTTCCATAAGTTGAGTTTCCCATTTAGCTTCTTAAGAATCTGGTTCACATCTGGCAAAACCAAGACGAAACTAGCAGGCTGCTCATCGATATAGGCAAACCAAATGTATTTGGGATCGTGAAAAGGCTTTACTTTTTTAAAAGTCTCTTTGACATACTCCTTTTTGATTGGAGTAAAATTTTCATGGCCTGCCCAAGCTTCGTTGTATATTATCATGAAGTCTTTGGCAAACTGATCGAAGTTATTCATGTCGAAAGGCTTCAAGGTGAGGTTAGGCCTCTTGGAGATTGCATATTCAGCAATTTTCACAAATCTTTTTGGCAAACCATCCTTAATGCTCAATTGATTGGTCAGCTGCTCCATTTTGGTGGTGTAGCCGTAAGACTCAAAAAACGCTTTGTAATAAGTGTGGTTATAGGTCATTCCATTCGAGGGGTGTGTGAAACCCTCTACCAATAGGCCCCAAAAAGAGTCATTTTCACCAAAGTTGATCGGTGCCTGAATCATATTTACACCGCGTTCAGTCAACCAAGCCTTGGCAATGTCGAACAGGGCGAAAGCTACTTTTTTATCATTGATTACTTCAAAGAAACCCATCCCACCAATGCGCTTGTTGTCAAAATTTGCCTTATTTTCATTGATAAAAGCTGCAATTCGACCTATGAGCTCACCTTTTTCATTTTTGACGATCCAACGAGCAGCATCTCCATTTTGAAAAAAAGCATTGCCTTGAGGATCAAAAATATTGTTGATTTCTTGGTCTAAAGGACATACCCAAACAAGATCATTTTTATAGATGACACGGGCAGTGTCTAAAAAATCTTTCGCATTGACCTTATCTTTTACCTCGATGATTTGCATTGACCTTAGCTTATCTTGATGGATACAAAGGAATATTATTAATAGTTCTGTTCGAAATCTTTGTACGTTTATTTAATCTAAAAGGCCGTTCAATTTAAGATCATCAAAAATAATATGATCTACGAAAGAAACCATTTGCTTGTCTTTATGATTGACCCAAGCGATTTCTTCGATCTCTGAATTAGCCTCAATACCACCGGAATAGTCGCTTTGGTAACAGGTCATTTTTACGATGATGCCTTCAGCATGGCCATGTGCTTGAGCTTCGAAAATGCCATAAAACTTGAGGCTCTCTGGTTTTAACTGTACCGAAAGCTCCTCCTCAATTTCTCTTAACAGCGCCTGTTCATCACTTTCACCAGTTTCTCGTTTTCCGCCAGGAATGTAGAATGCAGTTTTACTCTTCGATTTTGCTACAAGGATTTTTCCGTCTTGAATTTCGAGCCAAGCGAGCTTATCGATGGTTGTCATTCTTCCATCAGCTTCATTAAAATTTCTTGAGCAGCTTTGGCGATCACTGTGCCAGGCCCAAAAATGGCAGAGGCTCCTGCATTTCGTAAAAAATCATAATCGGCAGGTGGAATCACACCACCCGCAATGACCATAATATCTTCTCGGCCCAATCGCTTTAATTCTGCGATCAGTTGCGGCACCAAGGTTTTATGACCCGCAGCTAAACTGGATGCACCTATAATATGAACATCATTTTCGGCAGCCTGCAAAGCAGTTTCTTCTGGGGTTTGAAAAAGTGGTCCAATGTCTACGTCAAAGCCTAAGTCGGCAAAACTGGTGGCAATCACCTTCGCCCCTCTGTCGTGTCCATCCTGACCCATTTTTGCCACCATAATACGTGGCCTTCGACCATCCAACTCAGCAAATTTATCTGAGAGTTCTCTCGCTTTTTTAAAGTCTTTGTTGTCCTTCACCTCACTTGAATATACACCAGATATTGATCTGATCACAGCTTTATGGCGGCCAAAGGTGTTTTCCATGGCAGTGGAAATTTCTCCCAATGAGGCGCGGTTTCTAGCGGCATCTATAGCCAACGCTAATAAATTGCCCTCACCAGTTCTTGCGCTTTCTTCAATGGCTTTTAAGTTGGCCGCTACAGTAGTGTTATTTCGTTCGCTTTTTAAGACGGCCAATCTTTCTAATTGGGATTTCCTGACTGCGGTATTGTCAACCTCTAGTAGCTCTAAATCGAATGCTTCATCAACTTGGTAGGCATTGATGCCTACGATCATGTCTTTTCCAGAATCAATGCGGGCTTGTTTTCTCGCTGCCGCTTCTTCAATCTTCATTTTTGGAAGCCCTTGTTCGATGGCTTTGGCCATTCCACCCATTTCTTCTACTTCTTCAATCAAGGCCCAAGCTTTTTTCACCAATTGATCAGTGAGGTATTCTACATAGTAAGACCCTCCCCAAGGATCGACTACTTTGGTGATATCAGTTTCGTTTTGAAGGTAGATTTGTGTGTTTCGGGCAATTTTGGCAGAAAAATCAGTAGGCAAAGCGATGGCTTCATCGAGGGCATTGGTATGTAATGATTGCGTATGGCCTAAAATTGCCGCCATGCCCTCAACACAAGTGCGCGTTACATTATTGAAAGGGTCTTGCTCTGTTAAACTCCAACCCGAGGTTTGGCAATGCGTCCGCAAGGCCATTGATTTCTCACTCTTAGGGTTGAATTGTTTTACGATTTTAGACCAAAGTAAACGGCCAGCCCTGAGTTTAGCAATTTCCATGAAATGGTTCATCCCAATTCCCCAGAAGAAGGAAAGTCTAGGGGCAAAATCATCAATACTAAGTCCGGCATCAATACCCGTTCGGATGTACTCAAGGCCATCGGCTAGCGTATAGGCCAATTCGATATGTGCTGGCGCACCTGCCTCGTGCATGTGATAACCCGAAATGCTTATAGAGTTAAATTTGGGCATATACTTAGAAGTATACTCGAAAATATCCCCGATAATTCTCATGGAGGGAAGGGGAGGATAGATATAGGTATTCCTGACCATGAACTCCTTCAAAATATCGTTTTGAATCGTTCCAATGAGTTTTTCTTTTGCAACGCCTTGTTCTTCGGCAGCAACAATATAAAATGCCATGATGGGAAGTACAGCGCCATTCATGGTCATTGAAACCGACATTTTATCTAATGGTATTTGGTCGAAAAGCAGTTTCATGTCCAAAATAGAATCAATCGCAACACCGGCTTTACCAACATCACCAACGACTCTAGGATGATCTGAGTCATAACCTCGATGGGTGGCTAAATCAAAAGCTACGGATAAGCCCTTCTGTCCAGCGGCTAAATTTCTTCGGTAAAAAGCATTGGATTCTTCTGCCGTAGAAAAGCCAGCGTATTGACGTATAGTCCAGGGCCTTTTAGTATACATAGAGGCATAAGGGCCACGCAGAAAAGGGGCTTTACCCGCCCCAAACCCTAAATGTTCTGCATTTATTAAATTACCTCCTGTGACAATCGGATTTACTGCTATGCCCTCCGCAGTAAGCCAATTGTGGTCAACTGTTGTGGCTTCAGGCTTAGATTGAGCCTTGATATTTTTCAATGCTGGTCTCATGCTGTTTCATTTTGGGTTAACGCGTCAATTTCATTTTCGCTCAATTGGGACAGACCACCCTGCTCTTCAATGGTTTGAAGTATGCGCCAAGACTTTTCCACCATCTGTAGGGTAAGGGATTCTATAAAGTAAGAACCAGCGGCAGGATCTATGGCTTTATCGAAGTAAGACTCATCTTTCAGCAGGATTGAGATATTTCGAGCCATGCGTTCAGCTTGCGCAGAATTCTTACTGAACAATTGATAGAAGGGTTGAATAATAAGGCCATTTGTTCCACCTATGATGGCTGACATGGCCTGAGTGCTTGCCCTGAGCAGGTAATTGTATTCATCTTGCGTAGGCTCATTCCAATCACCAGAATAAGAAGCAATGTCGATGGCGTTGGTATTTATTTCGAAGCCATAGGTAGAGGCAAGACGACTGACTAATAATCTCAAAGCCCTATGTTTGGCAACCTCCGTAAAATATGATTCGCCTAATTGAACTGTAAATTGTAGTTGGTGGAAAGGTAGGGGGAGGTCTTTTTGAGTAAGTCCTGTTTCATCCAAAGCATCTATGGCTTGGGCCAAAATACAAGCCAATTCGAGACAAACATTATTGTGTTTCTTAATTTTTGTGGCAGCCTTGTAATTGATTAAGTTCTTTGAGAAAGACATTTTTTCTCCCAGAATAAAGCCTTTGATGTCTTCTGATTTGCAACCAGATTCATGAAGAAATTCCTCTAGTGCATTTAATAGCACTTGGCTGTCTCCAGCGCTTTCGAAAGAAATATGGCAATATGGAAGGAGCACATCTTTTAGTAAAAGGCTCAAATTGGGAGTTTCTTGAACTTTAAAAAGCAGGCCAGTAGCGCCAGAGTTCAGTGCATGAAGGGCTTTTTCATTGGCCATTTTTTCATCTTGGACTTCAATCACCTGATAGTTAACCCAATGACGGGAACCTTCACTTTCAGGATGCTCGTTTTCAAATTGTAGCTGGGGCAAATCAGCGGGCAAGTCTTCAGAAGTGTAAAATGCTTTGCCATTTACACCCTGAGTTTGCCATAAAAGACTGTCAATGGATTCGCCCTTCAATTCTTTCGTGATTAAATCACTCCAGGTTTTAGCGTCCATTGGGTTAAAATCAGCGAATAGTTTTTCGTCCATATTCTTTGGATTGATCACACGAAATTAATGGATTTCGATTGGCTTTACGACAATTCTATATCAAAGGAAGAGAATGCGAGATGTTTTACAAATAAAACATTTTAAACTGCGTTTATATGCCGTAGTTACAACACTACTTTACGTGTGAATGATAGAATAATTTATTTTCAATAGAGTTGGAATACACCTTTCAACTTCACCTAATTTTTATCATTTTTGTCATCCCCCAAAAATCACGTGTGGGACTCTTTCCAAATTGCTTAATTTTTAGATGGTGAAAAATAGCGTATCGGTATGGGAGCATTGTCTCCAATTTATTAAGAACCAAGTAGGTGAACAAAGTTTCCGTACTTGGTTTGAGCCGATAGTGCCCTTATCGATCAAAGAAAATGTGATCACTATTCAGGTACCGAGTCAGTTTTTCTACGAATACTTGGAAGAACATTACGTTCATCTTTTGAGACAGGTGATTCATAATGAGCTTGGTCCGCAAGGCCGCTTAGAGTATTCGGTGATTGTAGATAGTGGAAGTGCCCAAAATCAGGCATATTCGGTCACTTTACCTAATCAAGCGCCTAAGAATAAATGGGAACAAGACAAACAACCTTCTGTTAGAAGTCCCTTTGAGATGCCATCGGTAGAGGAAGAGTGGAGGCATTCAAATCTCAATTCTAATTATGATTTTGAAAATTATATTGAGGGAGACTGTAATCGCTTAGCCCGTTCTGCGGGTATTGCGGTAGCCGAAAAACCAGGGATTACTTCCTTCAATCCATTAATGGTTTACGGTGGGGTAGGATTGGGAAAAACACACTTGATTCAATCTATTGGTAATAAAATATGCAGAGATAACAAAAATAACTTTGTCCTGTATGTCTCTTCTGAAAAATTCACAACTCAGTTTACTGACGCGATAAAGAACAACAGTATCCAGAGTTTTACCAATTTTTACCTTCAAGTAGACACGCTCATTATTGATGACGTTCAGTTCTTTGCGGGCAAGGAAAAAACACAGGAAATGTTCTTCCACATTTTTAATCATTTGCACCAAACAGGCAAACAGATTGTGATGTCGAGCGATAGACCTCCTAGAGATTTAAAAGGATTACAAGACCGATTACTTTCTAGATTCAAGTGGGGATTGACGGCTGATTTGCAAATGCCTGATTTTGAAACTCGAATTGCGATTATCAACCGTAAAATGCAATCAGATGGTATTTATATACCTGATGATGTGGTTGAATACCTCGCTTACAGTGTGGATACCAATGTGAGGGAATTAGAAGGTGTTTTGATTTCGCTGATTGCCCATGCTACTTTAAATAAGACGCATATCAATCTTGAGCTTGCTAAGCAGACTTTAAAAAATATTGTTCACGATATTGAGTCTGAAGTAGGGGTAGATTTCATTCAAAAATCTGTTGGGGAGTACTTCCAAATCAGTGTGGAAGACCTAAAAGATAAAACCCGTAAGAAGGAAATAGTAATTGCACGCCAAGTAGCAATGTACCTTTGTAAGGAGTATACCAATCATTCTTTAAAATCAATTGGCTATCATTTTGGTGGCCGCGATCATTCTACTGTTATTCATGCGGTTCAATCTGTGAGCGATATGATGGATTTAGATTCTAAATTCTGCCATAGCATTGAAGAGTTGAAGAAAAAGATGAGGATGAAGGCCATCTGATATAGCTTTAGGTCTATTAGGGCATAAAAAAGGGGCCTAGGCCCCTTTTCACGTAACTGGATCGCACTATTTCACTGCTACGAATTGTATAAATTCTTTTCCTTCAGTGATCATTTTGATACTGTAACCTCCTCGCGCTAGTTGGGAAAGATTATACCTTCTCATGTCACTGTTTTGCGCTACCTTTTCGTTAAAAACACGCTTAAGGTTACTATCGTAAATAGACACTTCTACATCTGCAGTATTTTCGCCCGGCAAAAGGATATCAAGTAAATTACCATTTCTTCTGATAACTGGCTTCATAATCACCACTTTGCTGTCTTCCAATACGTTAGTAGTTATTGCTGAAACGGCTACAGATATTGTACTGAAACTTGTTTCATTTTCTACTTCGATGTAATAGGTTCCAACTTTAAGAGAAGAGAGATCGAATTTTTTAGAATATTCATTTTTACCTACTATCCTTTCTATATGTAAAATTGTTCCTTTCTCGTCTACTAGTTTGATTTGAGTTTCACCCGTTCCAAACCCGATGGCACTTAGAGCAATTGTTTTAGCTCCTACAGATTGCACTTTCACATTGGGCTTATTGCCGTTTGCAAAACTTATGGTTGACACCATAACCATTATGGCGATCAACATTACTTTTTTCAATGATTTCATAACACTTAGTTTAAATGTTTAAACTTAATTATGATACAAATGTACTG